>CALCQV010000037.1 GCA_937894795.1 uncultured Bacteroidales bacterium | reverse complement strand
AAAATGCTCTCGCAATTTGCTCAAGATATGATTGCAATAGAAGGGTTGCACTTACAGTATCTATCAATGCTTTATCTTGACGATCTTTCTTTTTTAATCCCGACTCCTGAATAGTACGAATAGCCATCTTTGAAGTGAATCTTTCATCAACCCTGACAATTGGAATATCGGGAAATTCCTTATTGAGTAATTTTATGAAAGGCCCAATGAATCTGGCAGATTCAGAAACTTCATAGTTCATTTGCCTTGGTTCACCAACAACAAATGTTACTACCTGCTCGCTTTTCATATATTCTTTTAGAAATGGAATAATATCCATTGAACGAACCGTAGTTAATGAAGTGGCTATTATCTGCTCAGGATCGGTAACAGCCAGTCCCACTCTCTTTTGACCATAATCAATTGCAATAATCCTTCCTGCCAACACTATCATTATATTTCGGGGGCAAAATTACGAAATAATATCACATGCTTAAGTTGAAAGGTCAGGATAACCAAGGTTCGAAATCAAAATGAAAAAATGCCATTTCAATTACTCCCTTATAATCTTGTATGTACCATTCTCGAACAATCTGATTATTGTTGAAGCCTTACCTTGATTGAACTTTTCATGGAATAGCTTAACAACATAATCGGCATTATCAAGTATGCCTTGTGATATTTGTTTATATACTAAAGGTGTGGGTTCCCCTGAAATATTTGCAGATGTAGATATTATTGGCTTACCCAATTCTTTTATTAGTGCAAGACAAAACTCATCACGCACAACCCTGATTGCAATGGTTCCATCAGGCGCTGATGTATTTCGGGGCAGATTACGGGCATTGTCGTATATAACTGTTACCGGATTTTCTATACTACTAATGAGATCAATAGCAATATCAGGTACACGGGTCACATATTTACTTAAAGTTTGAAATGTATCAACCAGAATTATCAAGCTCTTTTGCTCAGCTCTTTTCTTGATCTTATATACTCTGTCAATAGCTCTTGAATTCAAAGCATCGCATCCTAAACCCCAAACAGTATCAGTAGGGTATACAATTACACCTCCTTCTTCAAGAACCCTGACGGTATTCTCAACTTCAGTCTTAATCTCTTCGTTCATAAGTCATCGGTAATAACAATTGAGACAAAGAAATGGTTTGTGCACATTTAAAATGACCTTCCGGACATTTTTTATAACCATGCAATCCGCAAGGCCTGCATGATAAAGATATATTGGTTTCAATAATAGTTGAATTATCTGACAGTGGCCCAAAACCAAAAGCTGGAACCGTTGAGCAGTATACGGTAGTGACGGGTGCATTTACTGCAGAAGCAATGTGTTGTGGGGCAGAATCATTTACATAATTCATTATTGCATCTTTCATTATTGAAGCAGATTGGAGTAAAGTCAGTTTACCAGCGAGGTTGACTACCTTCACTGATTTACAACTGTCTACAATAGTTTCACAAAGAGTATTATCCTGTTGGCCTCCCAATAAAATTACATTTGTTGAGGTAGACAGGTTCTGTATCAATTCAATCCACTTCCCGGCTGGCAATTGCTTTGTAAAGTAAAGTGATGCAGGCGAAATAGTAACATAAAACTTGTTTTTCCACTGTTGGGTAAATTCAAGGTCTTTAGATGTTGGATATAATCGTGGACGCAATAATTCAGTACTGATCAATGGTTTGATCAGTTCCAGGTTCCTGTATATTTCGTGAATATTACCTTTAATATCGTGTGCAACCTTATGTGAAAATGTGAAAGATAATGGATTCTTTGTAAATCCTGAGCGGAATGAAGCGCCAGACAGGGCAGATATAAAACCTGAGGATGCAAAACGTTGTACGTTGATTACCGCATCATATTTTAATCTTCTTATCTTCAGGGCTAAATTAACAAGATTCTTGTATTTATTGACTGATTTGTCCCACACATGCACCTTGTTCACAAAAGGATGTCCATTAAAAAGTTGTTGATATCCTTTCTTTATCAGATAGTCAATTGAAGCATCAGGATATTGTTTATATAAAATCTCTCCCAATGAAGTTGACAAAATAACATCACCTAATGAGGCAGTCTGAATTATGAGAATTTTCTGAGCCATCAAACCTGTATATTATACTCCCTAAGAGCATCATTTAGTGAAGTTTTCAGATTCGTGGATTCTTTCCGATATCCAATTATTAAAGCGCATGAAACGTAATATGTTCCGGCTTTAAAATCTTTTGGCATAGAACCCGGTATTACGACAGCTCTGGGTGGCACAGTTCCTTTATACTCTATAGGATTTTCACCTGATACATCAATAATCTTGGTGGATGCAGTAATTACGACGCCTGCTCCCAGTACAGCCTCTTTATGTAAATGAACACCTTCAACAACAATACATCTTGATCCTATAAAACATCCATCTTCAATAATTACCGGACTTGCTTGTACGGGTTCCAGAACACCCCCTATACCTACACCACCTGAAACATGAACATTCTTCCCCACCTGAGCACATGAACCAACGGTGGCCCATGTGTCAATCATTGTATTGGAATCAATATAGGCGCCTATATTAACATAAGATGGCATTAAAATTACACCTGGAGATATATAAGAACCATATCGTGCCGTTGCCGGTGGCACCACTCTGACTCCCTGCAAGTCATAGTTCCTTTTTAGGGGAATTTTATCATGAAACTCTAAAGGTCCTGCTTTAGAGACTTCCATATGCCGGATAGGAAAGTATAATATAACAGCCTTCTTTACCCATTCATTAACAATCCAACCGTTAATTGTAGGTTCAGAAACCCTCAACTCTCCTTTATCCAACAAATCAATTACAGTCTCAATACTATTCTTTGCATCAATGTTATTGAGCAGTTCCCGGTCATCCCAGACTTTATTGATAATTTTCTCTAATTGTTCTAACATCCCTTGATAAATTCAGACAAAATTAATCAAAATAGCAGGTGCATCTCTTTTAATTGTGTTGGTTGTTGACTAATTATCTTGTTCAACCTCTGAGTTGAGATTTATATCACTAAAATGAAATGCAGGTATATAACTACTATTACACAATTATCAATAACCAATCACAAAAAGTATTGCAGGATGTAATATATTCCTACTAAAATGAATAGGATAGCTGTAATTCTTCTAAACCAGAACTCAAAAGCCTTGAGTTTATTATATGCTTTACCAACATTGCCAACAGCATAGGCAAGTAAATAAGCAAAAAGAATCACAGGCAGACCAGTTGCAATGGCATAAATTAAGGGTAAAAACAATCCCGATGGACTCGCGATTGAGAGTGGTATCAACATTCCAAAATAGAGAACACCACTATATGGACAAAAGGCTAATGCTAATACAATGCCTAATAAAAGTGTACTCCAATAGCCCCCCTTAGCACGATTCTCCATCTTGTCAGCTAAATTAAATCCTGGAATTTTAATTTTGATGAAGTCCAACATTACCAAACCAATAAGGATGAGAAGAGGTCCAAGTAATTTCTCACCCCATCCTTGAAAAATACGAACAATATCAAATTTACTGGCTCCAAGAAAAAGTATGACGCCAATTGCTGTATAGGATATTGCTCTTCCCAGTGTGTAAATAATTCCACTGATAAATACCCTGTTCTTATTTTCAAGATCGCGGCTTATAAATCCAATAGCAGAAATGTTAGCAGCTAAAGGACAAGGACTTAAGGCAGTAAGTATACCTAAAATAAAAGCAGTAAGAATTCCATATTGAGAATTCTCAAGTAGTGTGTTCAGGAACTCCATTAATTATAGGTTTAAAACAGCATCAACAGCAGTTTTAACTTCTGCTTTAAGCTTTTCAGGTTCACTAACAGCATAAAGGAATGCTTTTTCTGTCAAATCAGTCTTCTGCTCACCTTTCAATACAATAAGTGCCTGCCCTGCAATTTCCAGTTTATTAGCAGTAGTTTCTCCTTCTTTATCTTCGATATTTATTGACTGAAATGCAATTTCACCATCCTGAACCTTATCCTTAAAGTATTCATTTAAAGCTAACCTGGTAACTTCTTCTACAGCATTACACGTAGCACATCGCCTGGTATAATGAAAATAATAAACCATGACATCAGCCTTTTCAACAGTAGTGGCTGCCTTTTCTGAAGTATCAGTAGTAGAATTGCATGATATCATTGTCAGACCAACGAATAGCATAGTAAGCAAGATAATTCTTTTCATTTTTGTCAAATATTTTAGTGACCCATTATAAACTTAGCAATCTCAATATCCGAAGGGACTCTCCCTTTAACAACTACTTTTCCATCTATAACAATTGCCGGTGTTACCATAACTCCATACGACATTATTTCCATGATATCATCAACTTTAGTCACAGTTGCATCAATACCATTATGTTCAACAAAATCACGTGTTGCTTTTTCAATAGCCTTACACTTTTGACATCCGGTACCCAATATCTTTATATCCATACTTTCAAATGTTACTTTTTTAAAAATACAAATATACGTCAAAGCACTGAACCAGACAATAACACGCATTGAAAGAACTAAAAGAATGTGAACAAAAGGTAGTATGGCTTGTTACTTAGGTTTGAAATTTTAGAGTTAAATTAATTATCATGATTACAACTGAAGTAGACGTTAAAAAGCCCTTTGGGATAAAATATACTGATAAGGAAACACTTTTAAAGTGGTACTATCTGCTGGCTCTTGGCCGTAAAATTGATGACAAAGCACCTAACTACCTTAAACAAGCATTAGGATGGTCGTATCATGCACCCTATGCCGGTCATGATGCCATTCAATTGGCTTTGGGACAAGTATTTGTTCCAAAAGTAGATCATTTGTTCCCATATTACAGGGATATGCAAGTTGCAATATCAGCCGGGATAACAGCTGAAGAAGTCATTCTGAATGGCATTTCGAAAGCAACGGATATAGCTAGTGGTGGGCGCCATATGTCGAATCATTTCGCTAAACCGGCATGGAATATTCATAATGTATCATCAGCAACCGGAAATCATGCTTTACACGCAGTTGGTGTCGCTCGTGCAATAAAGAAATATGGTGCAAAAGCCGTTTCGTTCTGCTCTATGGGAGAGTCGGCCACTTCTGAAGGTTATGTTTATGAGGCTATTAATGGAGCTTCAAATGAGAAATTACCTGTAGTATTTGTTATTCAGGATAATAACTATGGCATTTCTGTTCCTAAACGCGATCAAACTGCCAATTGGCGCTCTTCAGAGAACTTTTCCGGCTTTAAAAACCTCAAAATTTTCTACTGTGATGGTAAAAATGTATTTGCATCGATGAATACTATGACAGAAGCCAGGAAATATGCCCTTGAAAAAATGGAACCTGTTATTGTTCACGCCAGTGTTGTGCGTATTCATTCGCATTCCAACTCTGATAAACATGAGCTTTATCGCGATGATAATGAACGCCATTGTGCTCTTGCTTCAGATCCATTCGACAGATATCGTAAAACACTGGTAATATCAGGAAGGGTTACTGAAGAAGATCTTGCGGAAATTGACAAGTCAGTTAAAGATGAAGTTTCAAAAGCTCACAAAAAGGCTATTTCTGCACCTGATCCTGATCCCGCATCAATCTTTAATTTTGTGTTGCCTGAAGCTCATAAACCATCTAAATACACTGATGGTACCCATAATAATAAAAATGGAGAGAAACTTAAACTTATCCAGGCACTCAATCAAACTCTTAAAGCTGAGTTTCGGCACAATCCTGATACTTTTATCTGGGGGCAGGATATAGCAAACAAGGAAAAAGGCGGCATTTTTAATGTAAGCAAAGGCATGCAGCAAGAATTTGGAATTGAACGTGTATTTAACGCCCCAATTGCTGAAGATTTTATACTGGGGACTGCCAATGGAATGAGCCGTTTCAACAAGAAAATCAGAATAGTTGTAGAAGGAGCTGAATTTGCCGATTATTTCTGGCCGGCAATGGAGCAATTTGTTGAGCTGACTCACGACTATTGGAGAAGTAACGGTGCTTTTGCTGCAAACGTTATTGTTCGTCTTGCTTCCGGTGGCTATATTGGAGGTGGATTGTATCACTCACAAACAATAGAAGGAGCGTTAACAACATTTCCAGGTATAAGGGTTGTATATCCATCCTTTGCAGATGATGCGGCAGGTCTTCTAAGAACCGCTATGCGTTCTCAAGGCCCTACCATATACCTGGAACCAAAAGCACTTTACAATGACCCTATAGCTGAAACCATTGTACCTGATGATTTTGAGGTACCTTTCGGTAAAGCACGTATCCGTAGGGAAGGAACAGATTTGAGTTTCATTACTTATGGTAATACAACTCACATGTGCCTTGCGGCAGCGCAAAGATTGGAAACCGAGCATGGCGTCTCTGCAGAAGTTGTTGATATAAGATCACTTATTCCTCTGGACAAGGAAACAATTCTTAATTCTGTAAGAAAAACCAACAGAGTACTGGTAGTTCATGAAGACAAGGTATTCGGTGGTTTTGGAGCAGAACTGGCTGCAATGATTACTGATGAAGCTTTTGAGTCACTTGATGCCCCGGTTAAGAGAGTCGGTTCAACATTTACACCTGTAGGCTTCAATAGGATTCTTGAAAAGGCAATCCTACCAAATGCTGATAAAATCTTTGAAGCAGCCAAAGAAATATTGGATTATTGAACGCTAAGTTTTAACCATAAATACTTCTAAAGCCGGTAAATGAAATTTTTTCCGGCTTTTTTCAATATCAACCATATCTTTGGCTTTTAAACTTATTACAATATATCACATGAAACAGGTATTTATCTTTTTTACTCTTTTGGTCATGGCTTCAATTTCAAGTAACGCACAATCTAATATCAATCCATTCCTTACCGAATATAATACTCCGTATGGAATACCACCATTTGGTTCAATACAACCGGAACACTTCGTGCCTGCAATCAAGAAAGGAATGCTCGAACACAATAATGAGATTGCAGAGATTATCAATAATAATGCAATTCCCGATTTTAACAATACCATTGCTAAATTGGACTATAGTGGGTCGTTGCTAAGAAAGGTGACAATGGTATTCCACAATCTGAATTCGTCAAATACCAATCCAAAAATTCAGGCCATTGCCAAAGAAATAGCACCTCTCCTATCTGCTCATTATGATAAGATTAATCTTAATGAACAATTATTCAAAAGGGTTAAGACCGTCTATAATAATAGAGACATTTATAACCTGAATAGGGAACAGGTAAGATTACTCGATGAAACTTACAAAGGTTTTGTTCGTGGTGGCGCTAACCTCGATCAGGAATCAAAGAAGCGGTTTAGTGAGATCAATAGTCGCTTATCACTACTAACACTGCAATTTGGCGAAAATGTTCTCAAGGAAACGAATGAATATAAACTTTTCATTTCCAATAAGGAGGATTTGGCGGGCTTACCTAAAAACCTTATAGATCAGGCAGCAGAAACAGCAACCAAAGAGGGGAAAGAAGGGCAATGGGTTTTTACTCTTCATAATCCAAGCGTAATGCCTTTTCTTCAGTATGCCGAAAATCGCAGGTTAAGGGAAGCTATCTATAACGCTTATGTTAGTCGGGGCAATCATAATAATCAATACGACAACAAAAAGATTATATCAGAAATAGCAACATTACGACTGGAAAAAGCAAAGCTGTTAGGATATGATAGCCATGCATCATTTGTCCTATCAAACAATATGGCAAAAAATGCTGCAAATGTTGACAAATTATTACAACAGTTGTGGACTCCGGCTGTATCACGTGCTAAAGATGAAGCCAGGGAGTTGCAAGCAATCATTGATCGTGAAGGAGGTGATTTTAATCTTCAGCCATGGGACTGGCGCTTCTATACTGAGAAACTACGCAAAGAGAAATATGATTTAAGCGATGAGGAGTTAAAACCATACTTCTCACTTGAGAACGTTAAAAAAGGAATCTTTACTGTAGCAAACAATCTATATGGTATTACATTTAAAACTTTATCTGATATCCCCCTCTATCATCCTGATGCTACGGCTTATGAAGTACTCGATACTGATGGAAGTCATCTCGGAATACTGTTAATGGATTTCCATCCTCGTGAAAGCAAAAAAGGCGGTGCATGGATGAGTAGCTATCGTAAACAGTTTATTAATGAAAATGGAAACAACATTCGTCCTATTATAACAATGGTATGTAATTTTAGTAAACCTACAGCAACAGAGCCGGCTTTGCTCACCTTTGATGAAACAAGTACATTGTTCCATGAATTTGGCCATGCGCTGCACGGATTACTATCGAATTCAACTTATTATAGCCTTACCGGGACTTCCGTTCCACGTGATTTTGTTGAACTGCCTTCGCAAATCATGGAAAATTGGGCTGCCGAACCTGAAGTATTAAAGTTATATGCCAGACATTACCTCACAGGAAAAACCATACCTGATGAATTAATATATAAACTACAGAATGCCAAGGTTTTTAATCAGGGATTTGAGACTGTAGAATATCTTGCCGCTGCATTTTTAGATATGGGTTATCATGATCTAAAGGAAATAACCTTTACTGACGTTTTGAACTATGAGACATCTTTCCTTGACTCTATTGGATTGATTCCTGAAATAACAAGCCGCTATAGGAGCACCTATTTCAATCATATCTTTAGCGGAGGCTACTCTTCAGGATACTATAGTTATATCTGGGCAGCTGTGCTTGATTCAGACGCTTTTGAAGCATTCAGGGAAAATGGCTTGTTTGATAAAGCTACAGCCACATCCTTCAGAAAGAATATTCTGGAACGGGGTGGTTCTGAAGATCCAATGGTACTGTATAATAAATTCAGAGGTAAAGATCCGGATATCAAGCCATTGCTTAAGAAGAGAGGCTTTGCAGCGGACTGAGCATTAAATTTGCATTAAATTTGCCAAAAAATGTTAAAATTGCATATTTCTATCGTAATTTTAATGTCACATTAAACTAAACAAGAAATTCAACCCGATATGGTGCCATATCGGGTTGTTTTATTTAATTCAAATTATTGCCATCTATTCAAATGCCCGGTTTAGGAATATTTGCAGTGGGAGTATTGCTTTGCAGGTTTCAACAATTATACTGACAAAGTCATTTGATAACACCTCCTCATCACTAAGATACCGCTCAACAAAGTAGCTCTTATATCTCAACAGCTCTATATCAGCAAAATCCGGATCAAAGTCTTTAGGATTTCTAGTGAGTTTATCTTCATATAGATTGATGAAAAGTTTACTAAATAACTTATCCTCCAGTATACTTTTGAATCCTTTAGCATCAAAATATAACTCATTACGGATTCTCTTCAACACTTCAGGCTGTGGCATGTATATACCACCACCTATCATCGAGTTTCCGGGCTCCAGATGAAGATAGTATCCCGGCCTGGGGCTCTTGCGGCCTTCACGTGCAATAAACGCTCCTATATGGGTCTTATAGGGTAGTTTGTCCTTACTAAATCTAATATCACGATATATTCTGAATACGCAGTCTTTGGGTTCAGGCCTACCCGTTATCGGATCAAATCGGCTTATCTCTTCTATTACTTCCTGTAACAATAACTCATGTTTTCTCTTGACTTGCAGATATTCAGCTTTATGCTTATCAAACCAATCACGGTCATTATTATGTTTAAGTTCCAATAAGAAATCCAATATTGCTTTCATGACTCTTGACTTAAGATTAGGCAAATATAACTTATATAACTATAACAGGTCTACCAGAATAATAGAAGAAAATTAATAAATGGAGTACCTATCAAATGCGAACATAAATTATACACCGGTATGAAACCTTACCATTGCGATTAATAAAGAAATGAAATTGGATATCCACGCTCATTAAGTTGGAATTGTGTTAATTATACCTCGGGTAAAAAAAGTTTATCAATATTTTTTATATAATAGGAATTAGGTTGTAAAAGATTCCTACATTTGGAGCGTATATTATTTATATATTATTTTATATATAGAGTATGCTATATTCGAATAAATCTACGAGGGTAATTATTCTAATTTTATGTCTGCTATTTCTCATAAAGTACTGTAATGCAGGAGGTGAGCTACGTTTAGCCGGTGCCCGCTCAGCTTCTATGGGAAACTCATCCATTGCCTTAACCGATATATGGGCGGCATTTAATAATCAGGCAGCTCTTACAGGAATAGCCTCTCCTACTGCCGGTCTTTTCATTGAGAATAGGTTTATGCTCAAAGAATTAGGTTATATGGCTGCAGCTTATACCTATCCATATAAATCGGGTATTATTGCTGCAAATTTCTCTCAGTTTGGCTTTGAGGCCTGGAAGGAAAATAAAGTTGCCTTGAGCTACACTAATTCACTTTATGATCATTTGGCTCTTGGTGTTCAGCTTGATTATATTATGATACACCGGGATGAGAATTTTGGTGATCTGCACTATATTACTTTTGAATTTGGCATACTAAGTAAAATTAATAAGCAAGTAACACTGGGGGCGCATTTTTATAATCCCTTAAACAGAGAAATTTCCAAAACAACAAATGAACGTTCTCCTTCAGTTCTTCGATTGGGAGGGGCGTATAATGTAACCAAAGAATTTCTTCTTACTGCTGAGGTTGAGAAGGATATTCAACAGAAAGTTGGTTTTAAATGTGGCATGGAATATAAATTAATTCCCGCACTTCATGTTAGAGCCGGAATCTGCTCAAATCCTTCAACCTTTTGCTTTGGTGTTGGAATATTTTACCGTAAATTAACTATGGATTTCAGTTCTTGCTACCACCAGATACTAGGTTTCACTCCTCAAACTTCTTTAACTATTACTTTCTGATATGTTTAAACAGTTTATACTGACTATCCTATGCTTCATTGTTGTAAATGCTTTAAGTCAAACATCTGATACAACATCTTTTCGCAAGGATATCTATACTACAGAAAGCAGAATTGATGAAGATATCATTGAGCAATACAATGAAAAAAACAAAACTTCGTATGACTTCTCGGATATGGAAGATGAGTCACTTCTGATTTACAAACATCCTGTCAATATCAATAAGGCAACCGAAGATGAACTCAGGCAATTGCATTTAAATGAACTGCAGATCTGGAATATTCAAGACTATATCACAAAATACGGTGAGATAACAAGCATTTATGAACTTAATATGATTGAAGGATTTGACTCTACTCTTATTAGACGTCTGGAGCCGTGTATTTTATTCAGGATGGATCAGGAAATTTATAAAATTACATTGCCTAATTTACTCAAACAGGGGAAACACACCATATTAACCCGTTATCAAAGAACCCTGCAATTACAAAAAGGATATATTCCAAATACTTCAGATACATCTTCCTCTACCTCGGCTGATCTATTAACAACTGAAAATTCGAACAACAATTATATTGGTAGTCCGGTCAAGTTACTGGCAAAGTATAGCTACAATTTTCATAACCGGCTTAAATTCGGAATTACCTTAGAAAAGGATGCCGGAGAGTCCTTAATTAATGGCTTTGACTTTTGCTCCTTGCATTTCTATTACAAAAGCAAGCACTTTTTAAAAAACCTGGTCTTAGGTGATTACAATTTACAATTCGGTCAGGGCTTAACAATGCATAGTGGATTCGGATTTTCGAAAAATCCATCCGTAGCATTGATAACAAGGCGTGTAAACCAAATTAAATCAAGCACCGGTGCAAATGAGAATGGCTTCTTTAGGGGTGGAGCCTTCACATTATCTCCCATTCAAAATCTTGATGTAACAATGTTTTATTCCAATAGAAAACTTGATGCTGATTTTATTTCAGTTTCCAATAATGACTCAATTGATAACACTATCAGCAGCCTTACAGAAAGCGGATTACACAGAACTCCTTTGGAAATTTCCAAGAAAAATACCGTAAGCCAAATTGTCTTTGGTGGGAATGTACAATCATATTTTAGCATTTTTAAACTTGGAGCAACTGCCTACTCCACTTCCATGTCATCTGAGATGAGCCCACGTGACCAGCCATATAATCTATACCGGTTTAAGGGAAATAAATTAACCAATTTTGGAACTGACATATCAGTAATATACCGGTTACTCACAGCATTTGCCGAGATTTCCGGAAGCGACAATGGTGCTAAAGCATTTATGGCAGGTGTTTCATTCCAGCCATCACCTCTATATGGCTTTTCATTTCTATATAGAAATTACGCTCCCGATTATCAGAATTTCTTTAGTAATGCCTTTTCAGAAAACTCGTCTTGTAGCAATGAGAATGGATTTTATTTAGGGCTTTCTGCCAACTTGAGTTCTTACCTGGTTTTAACTGCTTATGCTGATTATTATAGGTTCCCCTGGTTGAAATATCTGGTCGACGCACCCTCTTGTGGTAAAGAATATATGTTGCAGTTAAAGTATCATCTCAGTACTAACAACGAAATACTCATTAGATACAGCTTTCAACAGGATATGCAGAACTTGTCTTCCTATATTGCGTTGCATAAATACGTAACATTAAACAACGCTTCTAATCCAGATAGTCTATATCAGTTAAATCTTCCATTCCCTTATAAGGTGGGCGGTGTAACTGATTTGCCATGTTTCAAGGAAAAGCATAATTTGAGACTGAATCTGGTTTATAGTCTATCAAAGTCTTTGGTCTTAAAAAACAGGATTGAATATGCAGTTTTCAAATCGGTTGATAAGGGTATTTCATCAGGATTTATTATATATCAGGACTTGATATACCATAATCTGAACAGCCCAATGATGCTTAATCTAAGGTATGCATTATTTGATACTGACTCCTATAATGAGCGACTTTACGCTTACGAAAGCGATATTTTGTATTCATTTTCCACTCCCGCCTACTATAATAAAGGCAGTCGTTTCTATATAATGTTCAAATATGATGTAAACAGGTCACTTGATATATGGTTGAGATATTCCCAGAGCTTTTATTCGAATAAAAACTCAATAGGAACTGGGCTGGAAGAAATAAAAGGAAATACTAAATCGGAATTGAAATTGCAACTAATGGTTAAATTTTGAAAGATGTGCTGCATATCAAACAATTTAGTCATTTAAATCAAAATCTTTCGCAGTCCCTTGTTAATGTCAATTTTTGGTTATTTTTGTGCAACCATAAAAGACAAGCAATAAACAAAATAATCACTAACAACTAAATCTATGTTTAAAAATCATCCCAAAGGGCTTTTAGCAGCTGCACTGGCAAATATGGGAGAACGATTCGGATTCTACACTATGATGGCAATCCTCGTACTCTTTTTGCAGGCTAAATTTGGTCTTTCCGGTACAAATGCCGGTTTAATCTACTCTGTCTTTTACTTTTCCATTTACATCCTTGCTTTTGTTGGTGGATTGATTGCAGATAAGACCAGGAATTACAAGGGTACTATTTTAATTGGATTGATTGTGATGGCATTAGGATATTTTATCCTTGCTTTCCCAACCAAAACCCCGGTGCCCAATCAAACCCTATTCCTGATTCTTTCATGCCTTGGTCTGTTTACTATTGCATTTGGTAATGGCCTATTTAAAGGGAACCTGCAGGCTCTGGTAGGTCAAATGTACGACAACCCTACATATGGCAAAATGCGTGATTCAGGATTCTCTCTTTTTTACATGTTTATCAATGTAGGTGCTCTATTTGCTCCTTTCTTTGCAATTGGAATTAGAAACGGTTGGTTAGCCAAATTTGGATATGCATATAATTCAAGTCTTCCTGAATTATGTCATTCAT
The DNA here is from genome assembly GCA_937894795.1 of uncultured Bacteroidales bacterium. Taxonomy (GTDB): domain Bacteria; phylum Bacteroidota; class Bacteroidia; order Bacteroidales; family Lentimicrobiaceae; genus Lentimicrobium. Next base: position 12,872 of record CALCQV010000037.1, on the reverse strand, counting down.
ACATAAATGGAACTATAACTCCTGAAGCTTCAGAAAAGTTAACCCAATTAGCCAATGAAGTTAGCCTAAATGGGGCTGTTACTGATATGGGTACTTTTGTAAACGAGTATCTTAATACTTTTACTACAGGTTTCCACTATGCTTTTGGTGTTGCTATCATTGCAATGGCCATCTCTATTGTAATATACCTGGCTAACAAGAAGAATTTCCCCAACCCTGCTCCAAAAGTTAAAGCAGGAAGTGCTTCAAGCCATGAAGTTCAGATGGAAGCAAAAGAAGTTAAACAAAGAATCTATGCTTTACTTGCAGTATTTGCTGTTGTAATCTTCTTCTGGTTCTCGTTCCATCAGAATGGTTTAACCCTCACATTTTTCGCAAAAGATTATACTGATCTTAGTGGCATTGCTATAAATCTCGGATTTGTTACAATCCAGGGTGCTGAGATTTTCCAGTCTATTAATCCTATCTTCATCGTTCTGCTTACTCCTATAATAATGGCTTTGTTTGGATGGCTTAGGGCTAAGAATATGGAACCGTCCACCCCTAAAAAGATCGCTATCGGTATGTTTATTGCCGCTATTGCCTATGTGGTTATGACTCTTGGTTCATTAGGATTACCTCTGAAATCTGAGGTTATTGCAATGGGTGGTTTAACAGATGCACAGCGAGTTTCTCCATTCCTGCTTATCGGCACCTATTTTATTCTAACAGTTGCTGAACTATTTATCAGTCCTTTGGGAATCTCTTTTGTTTCAAAAGTTGCTCCACCTCAATACCAAGGTGTTTTGCAGGGGGGATGGCTAGGAGCTACAGCACTTGGAAACCAATTGTTGTTCATTGGAGCTATCCTTTATGATAATGTTCCAATCTGGTTAACATGGACAGTATTTGTTGTTGCATGTTCCATATCAATGTTTACAATGATCTTTATGCTTAGATGGCTTGAGAGAGTCGCTAAGTAAGTTATTACAGTAAGTTAATCAAAAAGGCTATCCAATAGGGTAGCCTTTTTGGTATCTTTGCAGTATGATATCCAATCTTCCTTTCAACGGAAAACCATATAACTCATACAACGAATATTTTAAACGAACTTTCGGATACAGGGTACAGAAAGTTAGTATTGATGCCGGTTTTACCTGCCCGAACAGAGATGGAACCATAGCCTTAGGAGGATGCTCTTATTGCAATAATGATGCATTTAATCCTTCTTACTGCCAACCCTCAAAACCTATATACAATCAGTTAATTGAAGGAATTGAATTTCACAAAATACGTTATAGGAGAGCCCAAAAATATCTTGCTTATCTGCAAACATACTCTAACACTTATGCCTCAATAGACGAGTTAAAAACAATATATCATCAGGCTTTGGCTCATCCTGATGTGATTGGGCTAATTATTGGTACACGTCCTGATTGTATAGATGATCAAAAACTTGATCTCATAGCCGAGATATCCAAGACACATTATGTGATGATTGAATATGGAATAGAGTCAATATACAATTCTACCTTAGACAGGATTAACAGAGGCCATTCCTGGGAGCAATCACAGCGAGCAATAGTACAAACCGTATCCAAAGGAATAAAAACCGGAGCTCACATTATTTTTGGACTGCCGGGTGAAACAAGAGATATGATGCTGGATAGTGTTAAAAAAATCTCAGAACTACCGTTAACAACAATAAAATTCCATCAACTACAGATTATTAAAAAAACTGTCATGGCGGCAGAATTTTTAGAAGATCCTGACTCGTTCAATCTTTTCAAGCTCGAAGATTATATTGATTTTATAGTAAGTTTTATTGAAAGGCTGAATCCGGAATTCATAATAGAGCGTTTCACGGGCGAAGTGCCCCCAAGATATCTTGTAACGCCACCCTGGGGGCAACTACGATCAGATCAGGTTGCAGTAATGATAGTTGAAGAAATGAATAAGCGCAAAACCTGGCAAGGAAGATTATTTCCCTTTCTTTAATCGGCCGGCATCTTTCAATGCTTTACTTATAATCCATTCCAGCTGCCCGTTTATGCTTCTGAATTCATCATCTGCCCATTTCTGGACTGCCTCCATAGTCTTTTCATCCAGCCTTAATACGAATGGTTTTTTCTGGCCCATTTTAAATATTTTATTGGTGCAGTGTACCTGTATTGATTACAGGAGAAGCATCTTTATCTGAACATAAAACTACCATCAGATTGCTAACCATAGCAGCTTTTTTGTCTTCATCCAGATCAACAAGTTTTTTGTCGGATAATTGCTCCAATGCCATCTCAACCATACTGACAGCTCCTTCAACAATTTTAATCCGTGCTGCAATAATGGCAGTTGCCTGTTGACGACGTAGCATGGCTCCGGCAATTTCTGATGAATAAGCTAAATAACTTATCCTTGCTTCTAAAACATCAATACCTGCTCTTTCTAATCTTTCTGATAATTCCTGCTCCAAAACATGGTTTACTTCTTCACCTCCTGCCCTTAAGGTTATTTCTGCACCTTCTTCATCGAAATTATCATAAGGGTAGTGACCTGCAAGTTTTCTTATGGCAGCTTCACTTTGGATTTCAACATAATGAACGTAATCATCAACTTCAAATGCCGCTTTAAAGGTATCTTGAGCCTTCCAAACAAGCACAATACCAATCATAATAGGATTTCCTATCTTATCATTTACTTTTATAGGTTCACTGTTGAGATTACGCGCCCTTAATGAAATCTTGCGCCTTTTATAAAGCGGATTCACCCAAAAAAGTCCGTTGTTCTTGACTGTTCCGGCATAATCACCAAACAATACAAGTACGCTTGATTCATTTGGATTTACTACCAGTAATCCTGCTAATAGAAATACTGCTGTAAGTAATACTATTAATGATACAATCATTAACCATGTAATCTGGTTGTTTGATGTAAAATTATAAACAGAGAAGACTAACATTAGCAATACTACTGCCAACATAATGTACCCTGATAAAGGGGCAATGATTTTTTCATCTTTTTTTGTTTCCATTGTGATATTATTTTGATATTGCAATAATACAACATTAAAGTACTAAAAGTCAAGTAAAACGCAATATTTTTTTTCATCGTGAGGATGTATTATCAAAAGTTCATCCTTTCATTATTCTAAAATATAAGCTTCAATCAGCTGCCAAGACTATGCTGTCAAACTGATGAATGATTATTCAAGCGACAATGATTTACTGAATGAGGTTATCAAGTCCATTTCCTTAGCTATTTTACTCTCAGTTAAAAAGAAAATATAATTACTAGTACTGAATGATTAATTTTGCCGTGTCAATCCACATCTACTTTTTAATGATTCCTAAAAACTACAAACACATCTTCTTCGACCTAGACAGGACATTGTGGGACTTTGAAAAAAATGCAAATGAGACTTTCACTGATATCCTTGAAAAATATTACCTTAAAGATCGAGGCATTAGTGACTTCTATGACTTTATGAATGTATATCATAAAATCAATCTGGGATTATGGGATAAATACAGAAAAGGCCAGATAAGTAAAGAAGAGCTGAATGTGAAGAGGTTCTCTTTAACACTTGATTCATTTGGCATAGATGATAATGATCTAAGTAAGAGTATAGCATCCGACTACATCAATATCAGTCCTACAAAGAAGCATTTATATCCAGGCACCCATCAATTACTTGAATACCTAAAAGACAAATACACGCTGCATATTATTACGAATGGCTTTGAGGAAGTACAGTATAAAAAACTCAAACATTCAGATCTTGATAAATATTTCACTCACATAATCACATCAGAGGATGCAGGCTATAAGAAGCCGGATATTAATATTTTCAAATATGCTTTATCATTAGCCAATGCTTCTCCAATGGAATCTTTGATGATAGGTGATGATATTGATGTAGATATCATTGGTGCCCACGATGCAGGAATGGACCAGGTATTAGTAGATTTTGAAAGCGTTCTGACAGATTCAAAATCCACATATTATGTAAACTCCCTTTTTGAGCTTAAGTTAATATTATGAGCTCACTTTATTAAAGTAACAGAAAACACTGCGAGTATTAGCAACAAAAAAAAGGCCATCAGAACTGATGGCCTTAAAATTTCTTATTAAAATCATTACTTCTTTTCAGGAGCAGGAACTGGTTTAGCAGCAGCTTTTGAACTGCAGCAACCTGATTTTGCCTGTGCACTGGAGCAAGGAGTTGCGCAACCGGCTTTAGCTTTGTCACCCGAAGTGCAGTCTGCCTTTGCTTTATCAGTACAACCTGCTGTCTTTCCATCAGCTGATTTTACTGTCTTACTATCTGATACTTTTTCGGTCTTAGCTTTTACAGGTGCATTTTGAGCAGTAACTGTGGCAGCACTATAAGCAAAAATCAATGCTACTACTGAGAAAATCATTGCAAACTTTTTCATGAATGTTATATTTTGGGTTTATGATGACAAAGATAGTATTCAAAATAGATAACTATGCACGATAAAATGTTAAAGTTATGTTAATGTGCTACAGAAATGCTATAACTGTTTGCTTACCTGATACTTTCTGTCCTATTTTCACCTCTATCCGGGCATTAAGAGGCAAGAAGACATCTACTCTTGAACCAAACTTGATAAATCCAAACTCATCTCCTTGTCGTATACTGTTACCCTCATGGGCATAGCAAACTATTCGTCTGGCGAGAGCACCGGCAATTTGACGGAGTAAAATCTGCGTTCCTTCATGATTTTCAATCACAACAGTTGTTCTCTCATTATGAGTAGAAGATTTCGGATGCCATGCAACCAGGTATTTACCCGGATGGTATTTCATGAATTTAATCGTACCGGAGATGGGAGACCAGTTAACATGAACATTATTAGGTGACATGAAAACAGAAACCTGTATTCTCATATCTTTAAAATATTCAGGTTCAAAGACCTCTTCAATAGCGACAATCTTTCCATCAGCCGGACAAAGTAATCTTGTCTCATCCGGTGATATAATCCGTTTAGGATACCTAAAAAACTTAACAATCCATAGAAACAGAAAAACCAATAATCCCCATACAATATAATGAAGATATATAGGCATAGGAATCAAGCCTGAAAGGGGTGAAAGTATCCCTAATGCAATAAAGGAAATAAGAATTATCCAAAAACCTTCCTTATGAATTCTCATCCCCGCAAAAGTAGGTTAATTTATGTAACGAAGCAATCTGATAACAATATATACAACCGGCGCTGCAATAAGCACGGCATCAAACCTGTCAAGCACGCCTCCATGTCCCGGTAAAATCTTACCTGAATCTTTAATGCCTGCATTTCTCTTGAACATTGACTCCGCTAAATCGCCAATAGTACCAAAAATGATAATGGCAGTACCTATCAGCAACCATTCAGCGATGCTAAACTCAGTAAAAGAAGATGAAATGGTGTAGGCAACCAATAATCCTGCAAATGCTCCACCAAAGAATCCCTCCCAGGTTTTTTTCGGACTAATACGCTCAAGCAATTTATGCTTTCCAAGCCATGATCCAATTATGTAAGCCCCTGAGTCATTAATCCATAATATTAGAAAGAAGCCCAGCAATAGTCCTGTTTCTCGCCATTTATGATCTTCAGCCAAATTAAAAAAGCCTGACAACATTGCCAGTGGAATAACTACCCAAATTAAACCAAACAAGGTCATTGCAACATTAAGCATTGATGTACTGGTCTTACGAGTCAATTCAACCACTACAATTATAATAGGAACCAACAATAGGAAATATAAACTCTGATCAGGTATTAATAGAAAGTTCCAGAATACAATCAATAAATAGGTCAACGCCGACAGGAGCAAACCGGTTAATTTAGAAGGATAAGCATTCAGTGAACGAGATATCCTGCTAAATTCCCAAAAGCCAATCATTGCTACAATAAAGAACAGCGATGCAAACAACCAATGATTAATCAGCACAGATCCAATGATAACAATTACAAATGCTGAACCGGTAATTGTTCTGAGTGTAAAATTATTCACCTTGTAAGCCTTTAATTAGTTGATTAGCATTAAAAGCATCTTCTGCCGATACATAGAGTTCTATATCTCCAATCAGGTAAACAGAATCCTGTTTATTGACCACAACCGACATTATTTTGTGATCGTCAAGCAGACTTTGGATAAAATTCACATCCTGTATTTTGTTCCCGGTATAAATAAGAGTCCAGCCTTCCATTTTACTTATTATTCAAGTTTATCTTCATCTGCCATAAAAACATATAATTCCTTCGGACCATGCCCTACAGGCAACATTATCCTTTCAATTTCATCAGTTCGTCCCGGTCCTGAAATAATTGAAATCATCGAAGGTAGCTTATAATTATACTTTCGTCGTATAAAGTCAAGTGCATGTTTAATATCCAAAACAACCTGTGAAGTGAATGCAATTACGATGTGAATATCTGCTGTAAATGGTAATCTGCGACCGGATTCCTGAGCTGAACTAACAAGAATACTCCCTGTTCGCGCAATCAAGCACTCGCATCCGGTAACAGCAATTTTATGAAAAGTTGAATTTGCAAGATTATTATACGTTTTTACACCGGCATGCTGAAGTAAACCAATTATTAATTCATCATTACAACATACTTCACTCCACTTGTTTTCAATGAATAAGGCACTAACCTTATTCAACATGTCTTCAGGAGATTTACAATAGATAAAATTTGCTCCCAATTCAGATAGCTCGTATGCAAACTGAACATCCTTCTCCTCCTCTATCTTTGTGTAAACTGATGATTCAATATCCAAATCAGGATATGGACTATCAGAAGGCTCCAGCAATGCATGACGTACCTTTTTAAGAACTTTTTCTCGTGAAGTACTATCTTTAAGGGATTCCGACTGCTCAGATATGTTGTTTTTCATAACTGTCAACTATTTAAAGTTATGAAGATACTTACTTTTTCTCAGTAATCTCTGATCTTTCTTCACCACTCTCACTCTTTAGCCCTATCTCATTACTCTTATCTAAAGGTTCATCACCGGAACTTGCATGTTCATCATCAGTGCTCACATCATTAGCCTGCCCGTTAATATCTGTCCTTTCAGGAAGAGATTCATGATATTCTTCAAAAGTCCTTTTACCAAAAATATTCTCCAGGTCTTCTCTGAAAATCACCTCTTTCTTAAGCAACATTTCAGCCAGCTGCACTAATTTTTCTTTGTTTTCAAGAAGTAGTTTCTTAGCTCTTTCATATGCTTCCTCAATGATCTTTTTAACTTCTATATCAATAATCTGAGCTGTAGCTTCACTATATGGTTTAGTGAATGAATATTCCTGCTGACCGGTAGAGTCATAATAGCTGACATTACCGATCTCTTTATTCAAGCCGAAATAGACTACCATAGCCATTGCCTGCTTAGTCACTTTCTCCAGGTCATTTAATGCACCGGTTGTAATTTTACCAAACATGATCTCTTCTGATGCTCTACCCCCGAGTGTGGCTGTCAGCTCATCAAACATCTGTTCATAATTCGTCAATTGTCTCTCTTCAGGAAGATACCAGGCAGCACCCAATGCTTTTCCCCTGGGTACTATTGTCACTTTAATAAGAGGATGAGCAAATTCAAGTAACCAGCTAACTGTAGCATGACCGGCTTCATGGTATGCAATTATCTTCTTTTCATTTGGTGCAATGATTTTATTTCGCTTCTCAAGACCACCAACAATTCGGTCAATGGCATCCATGAAATCCTGCTTTTCAATTTCTGTCTTATTTCGACGGGCAGCAATTAGCGCCGCTTCGTTACAAACATTGGCTATATCTGCACCAGAAAAACCGGGAGTTTGTTTTGCCAAAAAATCAACACTTACAGATGAAGCACTCTTTAAAGGCTTCATGTGTACCTTAAAAATTGCTTTTCGTTCTTCAAGGTCGGGTAATTCAACATTTATCTGGCGGTCAAATCTGCCCGCTCTCAGCAATGCTCTATCGAGAATGTCCGCCCTGTTTGTTGCCGCCAGAATTATAACTCCGGCATTTGTTGCAAAACCATCCATCTCAGTAAGTAGCTGATTCAGGGTGTTCTCACGTTCATCGTTAGCACCGGTAATTTGATTCCTGCCACGTGCTCTGCCAATGGCATCTATTTCATCAATAAAAATGATGCATGGCGACTTTTCTTTTGCCTGCTTGAACAAATCACGCACTCGTGAAGCTCCAACACCAACAAACATTTCAACAAAGTCAGAGCCTGATAGAGAGAAAAATGGAACCTTAGCTTCACCGGCCACCGCTTTTGCCAATAATGTCTTGCCGGTACCCGGAGGTCCGACCAAAAGCGCACCTTTTGGAATCTTCCCTCCCAAAGTAGTATACTTCTTTGGATTTTTCAAGAAATCAACGATCTCCATGATTTCCACTTTCGCCTCTTCCAATCCTGCAACATCACTAAAATTGATATTAACATGCGTATCTTTATCAAAGAGCTGTGCTTTAGATTTACCGATGTTAAAGATCTGTCCTCCACCACCTGATCCACGACTCATCATCCTCATGATAAAAAACCATGCAACCACTAACAATAATAATGGGAACAGCCAAGTGAAGGCATCACTCCAATTTCTTCGTGTTTCATTAGTAATATATACAGGTTCAGTGGAGTCTGCCTGAGCTTCAGTAAAATCCTTTTCAAAGTTTTCTACCGATCCAATTTTGTAAATGTACTGAGGCCCCGGAGTAGTTCCGAACTTCTCGCTTGGGCGAACCTCTTTGTATTTAGCCAGTTTAAGGCTATCGGGCTTTATGTAGATTTCAACAAACTCCTTGTTAACTAAGATCACCTTATTAACATGTTTGGCTTGAAGCATCTTTTTCACTTCGCCCCACCCTACCTCTTTTGTTGTATTGTTCCAGCTCATAAACTGCATACCGATTATGAGCACCGCTAATAATATATAAATCCAATAAAAACCGAATTTAGGTTTTAATGATTTAGGCTTATTTATGCCATTATTTTGTTTCTTATTATTTTCTTGATCCATGATTATTTATAAAGCCTCTGCTGACTTATTTTTCTTTGTACGTTTAGGTTTCTCCGGTTCAGGATTGAGTTGTTTGATTCCGGCATCGGCCCATAACTCTTCAAGGCGATAGTATTTTCTATTACCTTCCTGAAATATATGTACAACAACATCTACATAATCCAATAATATCCACTCTGCATTTTCAAATCCTTCTTTCTTCCACACATTCAAACCCACAGCTTTCTTGATTTCAAGTTGCACAGAATCGGCTATTGCTTCCACCTGAGCTCGCGAATTACCGTGACATACTATAAAGAAATCAGCAACAGCGTTCTTAATACTGCGCAAATCTATTTGCACTACATCCTCACCTTTTTTTTCAAATATTCCTTCAGCTGCAATATTTACCAGCATTTCTGAGTCTGATTTGATTTTTTTAGTCACCATAGGCTGTTTTTAATTTTACTTTTGCAAAGTTAATCAATTTCTTACGTGTTGTTGTAAGCCAATACTTGCGTATTCGCTTTATATGAACAGTCATCAACAATTGTACCGATTTAATGTTCCATTATGGATATTGTCAATATATTCCCAGAATATCTCATTTATGAGCTGCCTGAAGTTGACTCTACAAACAAATATGTTGAACGTCAATTAGGACTCACTTCATTTACTGAAGGATCAGTCATATTTACCAACAACCAAACAGCAGGAGTAGGCCAGGCTGAGAATATGTGGGAAAGTGAACCACACAAGAATCTCATAGCCACTGTAGTATTAAATCCATCATTCCTTAATCCCTCTGATCAGTTCTATCTTACTATAGTAGTATCTCTGGCAACTTGCGAAACAGTATGCTTTTTCCTCAAAAACAACTATACACAAATAAAATGGCCAAATGATATATACTATGAACATCGTAAGATTGCAGGCATTCTAATAAAGAACTTTATAATGGGCAATAATGTTTCCATATGCATTGCCGGCCTGGGCCTAAATGTAAATCAAACAAAATTCAACATTGCTCCAATCGCAACTTCCTTGAAATTATTAAGTGGGCTGGAGTATGACATACCGTCTGTACTGACAAAATGGCATACTTTATTAGCTCTGTATTATCAAAAGCTCAAATATGATAAAGATGCTCTTCGTCAATTATATCTAACAAAATTGTATTTAAAGGATCAATTCGTTGAATTTAGGATAAATGGAAAGCAGGTAACTGCAACGATTACCGGCATTGACCAGCATGGACAGCTTGAATTGGCAGATATTTCAGGGAAAATCTATATTTGCGGTTTAAGGGAGATCGTTTTCCCTTTACTCGGGTAGTTGGTTCTCGCAAACTTCTTTAATTTTATTTGCAAGAATGTTCACAAAATTAGCCAATGGCTTTGAAGCAATCATCTTGAGCATCATGTTAAGATCTGCATTCAACTGTAACCTTACATCAGTTTTATTATCACTCAGAGGATTGAGAAAACATTGAAGATTGAAATTGAAAGGTGATTTGCCTTCAGAAACGATTACTATATGACTATATGGATTTTTCTGCTCATATCTCATACCCAGCGTAGCCATATTCTGAATATTGAAGCTACAATGCTCACTATCTGATTCCCATTCTGACACCTGAGGGGGCATAAGGCTTTTAAAATTATTGAAGTCTGATAAAAAATCAAATATCAGTTGATGATTCCGGGAAATATCTACCTGCTCACTATCAAAAGTTGTCATAAAATCGCCCGTTTATTTACCCCATCCTTCAGGATTCTCACGCCAACTAACCAGCGAAAGCTTGTCTGACTCCTTGATATATTTCATATCCAATGCATATTTAATCAAGTGATTATAGTCAGTAAGGGTATGTAGTATACAATTCTCTTCTTTAAAATTAGTAGTAGCTGATTCAAGTCCGTAGGTGAATATAGCAACCATTCCCTTAACATTGCATCCTGCTTCGCGCAATGCTCTAACTGCAGCAAGACTACTTTGGCCTGTTGAAACCAAATCTTCAATAACAACTACCGATTGGCCTGACTCCACAACACCTTCAATTTGATTTGACATGCCGTGGTCCTTTTTGGTTGATCTTACATAAGCAAATGGCAATCCCAATTCCTGTGCCACCAAAACACCATGTGCAATTGCTCCTGTTGCTACGCCGGCAACCAAATCAATCTCACCAAATTCTTCCCGAATTAATTTGGAGAATTCCTGACGGATATAGGTCCTAATTTTAGGATAGGATAAAATTTTACGGTTATCACAATAAATTGGTGATTTTATTCCTGAACTCCATGTAAATGGATTATTATTGTCCAATTTTATTGCTTTTATTTGCAATAGAAATTCCGCTGTTTCAAGCGCTATAGTTTCATTGATACTCATGCAGCAAATGTACAAAGTTTTTACTTCAGATAAACGAATTATACTAACAACTGATCCGGCAGAATTTTCTGACAAACCTGATTTTACAATAACAGAAACCAATTCAAGGAAAAATGTTAAAGAAGCATACAGTAATTTTATAAACAATTATCGTTCTCAAACACTCATACTATATAACAGCCAAAATCTTGAAAGATTGCTTGATGAATTTATTTCTCTGTTTTGGTATGTTGAAGCAGCCGGGGGAATGGTCTATAATACTATGGGAGATCGTTTATTTATCTACAGATTCGGTAAATGGGATTTACCCAAAGGGAAAATTGAGAAGAATGAAACCCATAGAGAGGCTGCTATTAGAGAAGTACAGGAAGAAACAGGGCTTCATGAAGTTTATATTATTAAAGAATTGCCATCAACCTTTCACATTTTTGATTTCAAAGGGAAAAAGGTTCTAAAAAGAACCTACTGGTTTAAAATGCTTTTCACCGGTACATCTGAACCCAAACCGCAATTGGAGGAAGAAATCACTGAAGCTGTCTGGGTTCCTCAAACCAGAATGAATACAATCCTTGAAAACACTTATGCATCGCTGAAAACTATCCTATAATTCTTATGGGAATAGGCTTTTGCACAATTATGGGAGTATTATTCCTGCAGGAATAAATGCACTCACATCACCTCCATTTTTGTATACATCCCTTATTATTGAAGAATTTATTGATGTATACTCCGGAGTGGAAAGTAAGAATACTGTTTCAATAGAAGGATATAACCTTTTATTTACCTGGCCTACTGTTCTTTCAAATTCAAAATCGGCTGATGTTCTTAATCCTCTGAGTATATATTGAGCATTAACCTTTTTGCAATAATCAACGGTGAGTCCGGAATAATAATCAACGCGAATATTCGTGCAATCCTGAAAAGTCTGTAATATCCAATTCATTCTGTCTTCTAGGGTGAATTGGTTTTTTTTCTCAATATTCTGACCTATGGCAATAATAATTTCATCAAATATGGGAATGGCCCTTCTGATAATGTTTTCATGTCCAAGAGTAATTGGGTCAAATGATCCGGGAAAGACAGCTCTTTTAACCATAATAGAAGATTTTATTTTTTATTCCTGAATTTCAGGAGTTGTAAAAATACTGAAATTAACACTTCCATAATGGCGATGCTGCAAAAAACCAGTCATCTTACTATAATTTGACTTGCCTGAATGTTCAAGTATAAGCCAACCTCCGGGCTTAAGTAATTTTCTTTCAATAACTATTTCAGGAATGGCATCAATACCCACCAGATCATATGGAGGATCACAAAAAATGATATCATAATTATTCTGGGTATTTTGAAGGTATCTGAAGGCATCTGACCTAAAAGCTAAAACGGCATCAAATTCCAGATCTTTTGAAGTTTTACGAATAAAATCAACACATCGTAATTCTGTATCAACACTGGTTACTCCTAAAGCCCCCCTGGAAGCGAACTCGTATGAAAT
>CALCQV010000036.1 GCA_937894795.1 uncultured Bacteroidales bacterium | reverse complement strand
GCTCCTGCGTCATCTCGCTCAGGTATTTCATGGTGAGCAGGTACTGCGCCCAGTTTTGGAAAACAGCCCCATTGCCGCCATAGGTTATCAGCTCATGGGGGTGCTGTGCCACTGCCGGGTCAAGGTTGTTCTGTATCATGAGCATGATGCCGGCAGCCTGGCTGCATTGCGCGGGGTATTCATGTATGGGGCGCGCCATCATTTCATAATCGGGACGGAACCGGTACATGTAGATCCGGCCGCATGTCTCCAGCTCTTCGGCAAATTCAGGGGCCAGTATGGCATGGTGCTTCGGGTCAAAGTAGCGCAGCGCATTGCGCAGGGCCAGCTTCTTCTCTTCCCTGCTCAATATGTCCTTCCTTATGGGCGCATGGCTAACGCTTAAATCCAGTTCCTTCTTTGCCGGCAAGGTGTCGGGAATACCCGCCCTGATCATTTCTTTAAAATCCATATCCTTCCATTATAAAATGTTAACATCGTGTTTATTCAATTATAGCTGCCATCAGCCGCAGGCATGATTCCACGGCAAGTGCCCTACCATTGGGTTTTCCTGGAAAAGAGTCCTCTTATGCCAAGATTAATATTCACCAGCATCATGAAAAGCTCAAAGAAAGGCACCCATAGCAGGAAATCCCTCTCACGCATGCGCCTCATGCTTTTGCCGGTGATGAAGAGCTGCGTGGCCAGCCGTATTCCAAACAGCGAAACCAGCAGTATGGGTTCCACCTTGTAGCAGGCCATAAGTATCAACAAACCAAAAAACAAAAGTTGCGTAAACGGGTAGAGGGCCAGCACCACTTTATGCTTAAAGCGGTAGAAACCGCCGGTGGTGAGGTGCCGTCTTTTCTGGCGAAGCCATGAACCCCATGTTTGCTTGGGCCTTGAGTAGGTGAAGGCTTCGGGGTCAGGCTGCACACGCGTATTGCTTTTGGTGGCAACGCTGTTTATGAACAGGTCATCATCGCCCGATATGAGTTTATAGTGCTTCACAAAGCCGCCCGTATTGTAGAAGAGTGAGCGGTGATAGGCCAGGTTGCGGCCCACCCCCATGTAAGGCATCCCCGAAAGGGCCAAGCTCATGTACTGCATGGCTACCTGCAGCGTATCATAACGTATTATCTTGTTGAGCAGGCCCGGCTGCGCAAGGTAGGCTCCATAGCCAAGCACTATTTCAGTGTTGCCGGTAAAGGCGCCTTGCATGGTGCTTATCCAGTTGGGGCCTGCCGGTATGCAGTCGGCATCAGCCAGCAGCAACTGCTCATATTGAGCCGACTTGATGCCCAGCGACAGAGGGAACTTCTTGCCGGTAAAGAAGTTAAGGTTTTCCTTAATATGCACCACCTTCAGGTGTGCATACCTGTCACTCAGTTCACGCAGCAGGTAAAAGGTATCATCATCAGAGGCATCGTTTACCACAATCACTTCAAATTGGGGGTAATCCTGTTCCAGCACCTTGGGCAGAAAGCGCACCAGGTTATGGTACTCGTTCTTGGCGCATATAATAACCGATACCGGCGGCTTGTTGGCAGTGAACTGCCGTTTGCCGGAATTATAGAAGGCTAATCTGCCGAATACAAACCAGTAGTAAACCAGTTGAACAATCAGTGCCGCCAGCAACAGCAACAGCCAGGGGAACCATGCGGAAGCAATGAGGGTATTGATCCAAACCATAAACAGCTATTTCAGGTTGCAAAATTATTCAAACATTACCATTATTTGAATTTAAGTTATCAACAATAAGGGGGGAAACGAAGGTAAGGGTTGAAACCGCTGCACACCGCTCCTAAAGGGGGTAGCAGCATATGGGATTAGATTATTGGCTGAGCAATAATATTGGGGATTAAATGACAATTTTAAATGTTTCCTATCTTAAAAGCACTACTCTACTGTGCATCACCCTTTTGGCAGATGACCCGGCTGGCGAATAAAGCACTTTTACCAGGTAAATACCGGTGGGCGATCTTTGTAAGTTGAAGTTACCATCCCATCCTTTTCGTATATCACTTGATTCAAACAGCAATTGGCCTCTCTTATTGAATATCATCATACAATAATCATCAATATTGAATGAATTTACCAGGATAACAGGATGAAACTCATCGTTCAATCCATCACCATTGGGTGTAAAGGCATTAGGCAAAATAAATGTCAAGCTAGAGCCATCAGCCAACTCATTTGAAACGACTACTGATAATGCTGACGGGGCACCGGCACAACCGTTCATATTTATCTCCCTGACCTCCAGATTAAACACGCCAACCTGCTGCCAACAAATGCTGATTCTTTCAGCCTTCTCTTCAAACAGATTGCCATCAATGCTCCATTGATATTTCGATCCAACAGTATAATTGACCCAATAATGCCTGGTGATACCTACCTGCACACTGTCAGTTAGATTTATCTGGCAATATGCCTCAGTTCCGGGAGGCCAAATACAATGCAGTAAAAACAAGGCATAGTATTTCCATACCAGCTTCAACTGAAAGTTCATCTCCTCCTTAATTGTGGAAAATTGTGAGTGTAGCCGGAAGCGGATTTATTTCTACTGTTTTAGATGTTTCTGCAGAACAGGTACCTGCGGTTTCCGTTACCGTTAATATCCCCGGTGTTGGGCCAGTCCATGTTATTGTTACCTGATTGCTTCCCTGGCCCGATTCAATGGTACCACCTGAGACTGTCCACTCATAAATATTACCGCTGTTTAATACCACCTCATAAGCTTCCGTATCGCCTGAGCAAACAATATCCGCGCCTGTTATTACCGGAACAGGCGTCAGGTTTATCGTTATTGTGATGGTAACAGTTACTGAACAGCCTGCCTCATTTGTTTCAATAAGTTGCAGATTGCAGGTACCTATACTTTCCCAATACACTGTTATCAGATTTGGAGTAACACCGGTTGTAATAGTTCCGTTGCCTCCTGTAACAGGAATAATAGACCACTCATACGTTGAAGTTTCATTCCATTCGACCCCATAAGGTTGATTGGAATACTGGCAAACAACCTGGTCACCAGAATTTGGATAAGGCTGTGCGGTAGCATGGGATGCCAAATTACTTATGATTACAATCATAAGCAGGGTAATCATTTTAACTTTTAAATTCATGATAATTTTATTTAGTTTGGAATATTAAGTTGATAGCCAATATGAAGTTCGTTGTGAGAGTTTGATAGATTATTTTTATTACTAACACTGATTTTATTGATGCCATATAGTATTGGTAGCAGGCCCAACATTATCTGATATATATAAATGAGCAGCATTTGAACTGATATAGCAATAGCCGTCATTATTGAATATTTTACAATAATATTGGGATCCATCCATAGAAGTAGTTATTGTTGTTATGGTAAGTATGGAAGTATCTGCCCCTGAAAACCCGGGTTGATCTGTCAAATTCATCCAATCTCCATTTATGAGTGCAAACCATCTGTATATCAAAGGTTCCATTCCACCGGTTGCCAGCAACTGAAATTCAACAAATGAACCTTCGCAGGATTCCTGTGAAAGAGGATGTTGAGTAATTATCGGTAGACTGTCCAAACTACATTCAGAGTTATGAAATTGAGGTGTAGATGGATGCAGGTCAGCGCTATATACTGTATCAGTAATAACCCACTCCAGATAGGAGGAATTCGGATTTGGTGTGCATATTTCACTGCTTCTGCACAATGATCTGTTGCTATACCAATCTTCAGATGACTGCTCCCGAAGGATGGCATCAGTTCTGTTGTTGAAATTATCATAAAGTGCTGCGCCATCTCTCCACTGTCCATTCCATAAGTAACATGCACCATTAATAGTACTTTCTGTTTTCCACTCAGGATCAATAAAATTGTGCACCACCCCAATTGCATTGCTATATCCACAAGTTAGTGCCTGACCCGGTGTAATTTCACCTGATAAATTCCAGCACATTACATAATCATTACACTCTGAGTCAACAGTATTGTTTGGGATTGCACGCACTGACCAACCATCAAGGCTAATGGGTACACTTGTAGGATTAAATATTTCAATAAATCTATCCGTCTCAAACCCATTCAATGGATCACATAATTCTGAAATGATAATTCCTGAAGAAATCTCACAATTAGTATATAGCAAAATAAAATCAAACTCACTTATAGCAGCGCATCCGGTAATGCAACTGATGCGCCCAGTAACAGCACCTTGAGGAACTACAACTTTAATAACAGTATCGCTGATAAGCTCAAAAGATTCTGCAGGAACTCCACTGAATAATACAGCTGTGACTTCACCAAAATTACTGCCACTCAGTGTAACAACCGTGCCAATCGGACCTGATGAAGGAGAAAACGATTCCAGCGTTACAGGACAGGGATCAGAGGCAATTATGCTGAAATCATCTACTGCCAATCCATCATCGGTCATTTCAGCAGGTGCATCAACCCATCGAATCCATAAAGCTTGTCCGGTGGCCAGGCTTAATCCGTCAACCACAGCCGAAATTAGTACTCTATTCTCGTATTGATTGCCATTTATAGCACCGGTGGTGCCGGAGTTAACAGGTCCAATGAAATCAAGTGCATTGAAATCTACCCAGGTACCGGTGTTTAGTGACGTTGCGTTGGTACTATACTGAAAATCCAGGCTATCATGCCTGCCCATCCACCCTAAACTCCACTGTTCTCCGGCATATTCTATTGTAAACCTGGTAATTGTACCACCGGTATTATTTATAATACAAGCACCATATCTGGACGCAATACTACCTGATCTGACTGATCCCAAAGCCCTTTCCGTATCGCCTGTATTACCATAGCTATATGTGTTTCCCGCGGAGTTTGAACCGTTGTTCGGACTATAATAGGCATTTCCTCCCGTTTCAAAGAAGAACCAACCATCAGGCAAAGTAGTATTATAAACACCACTTGTTGCCAGGGTATTAAAGTTCTGATAATAAGGTTGCTGGTAATTTTGAATTACTATTTGTGATCTTGAGATCAAGGCACACAACAAGATCAGGAGCAAAAGATAGTGCCTCTTCAGAAGTAAATTGGTATCCGGAATAGAACTAATAAACACAGTCCAGACGAGTAAATTGAAGATTTAACAGAGCCAAATTGATATCAAAATTACAAATATTAGAATATCTCTTATACAATTAATTCTTATTGTTGGTTATTTTTTTAAAAAATAATATTTTCTTACCTGTAGTAAATTGTATCAGATACTGAATTCTCATTTAATCAAACGCGCCAACAAAACAGAGAATCTTCAATTAAGGGCATATAAGTAATTCATAATGAATAGATCATTATAATCATAGCTGTTGGAGATTTGAAATACCAAGTCAGATACAGAAACTAATCGGTAATATTAAGTTAGGATCAACTTTTTATCAATTTCAGTTTAATTCTTGTTCAAGTCCAGTAGAATTTCAGTTATTTCCAGAATTTACTGAAATTGTACTGAATTTTATCTGGACTTTTACTGGAGTTGATCAAAATGAAACCCTAATAGAACTCTAATTACAACTTTTTAAAGTCAGTCAACCTGACAGAAAAGTCTGAAGTAATTGCTGCAGGCGCTTATCATGAGATCCGCACCTGAATTCTTCGGGATCGGGATGACGGGATTCTCTCTTATAAGGGGGTGATCAAAAGTGAAGGCAGGAAGGGCGGCTGTGCCACCCTTTTTGCCTTCACTTTTAACCCATAATCCTCGGCCAGATACCCGTCATCCAGAGCGCAGCGAAGGATCTCATGAGGTTTAATACCTGATCTGGCCCCCTATAAAGATGGACAGAAGTTCGCCACAAAACCGTACTTTTATGTTCATGAAGAAATCAATTGCAAAAAGGACACCTGAAGAAAGAGGAGAAATTCTAAGAGGTATTCAAAAGATGGGTCTCACAGCCGGTCTGAGGTTCTATAACATTGGGAAAACGACCTATTATGAATGGTTGAAAAAATACAATAGATCGGGGCTGGATAGATCGCCAAGCGCCAAGCGCCGACAACTGGTCTGGCCCCCTATAAAGATGGACAGAAGTTCGCCACAAAACCGTACTTTTATGTT
>CALCQV010000035.1 GCA_937894795.1 uncultured Bacteroidales bacterium | reverse complement strand
AACTTCAAAACAATGAAAAGAAAATTTATCTTATATATAGCACTTCTAGGGTTGATAGGTTTGATGACCAGTTGTGAGAAAGATGGGACCAATACAGTTATGTTGAAAGATCCGATTCCACCATCATTAAACACAATCCCCAATTTAATCCTCGATAGAGCGAATGGCACAGATACCCTTGTATTTACCGGTACTCCTGTTGATCCGGGGTTTGAAGCTTCCGCCAATTATTACCTTGAAGCATGTGCAGCAGGTAATAACTTTCAGGATGTAGCAGTTTTACTTTCTGCTGTTAAGGTTGATGAATTAAAAATAACTGTTAGTGATCTCAATGGTATTTTGCTTAAGAAACTTCCTGCTGATGCAACATCATCCATTGATCTTAGAATCAGAGCAGTATTGGTTGTTGATGCAGGTACCGGTGCTTTGGGTACCAGTGCTCATCCAATGGAATACATTTCTGATATTAAGGCGGCAGAGGTCTATCTATATGGTTTACCACGTCTGGTTCTCAACAATTCAGGAATGGACCAGAAGGTAGAATCACCATTAGGCAATGGAATTTATTCAGGTTATGTGAAATTAAAAGCATCAAATCCGTTTACTTTGACTGATCCCGATTCAGGCACTGAATATGGTGGAGCAGGAGGTGCACTTGTTGCCTCAGGTCCTGCCATTGCTCCTGATGCTGATGGCTGGTATATACTGGATGCCAACACTAACACACTAACCTACGCCATCAATCCTTATATGATTGGTTTGGTTGGTTCTGCTACACCAAACGGTTGGGACACACCTGATAGTAAAATGGATTACAATCCCGCTACTGGTATATGGTCAATAACAATTGACCTGGTTGCAGGGGAAATAAAATTCAGGAAGAACGACGGTTGGGCATGGAACCTTGGTGGTACTCCTGATAACCTTGTTCATGATGGGCCGAATTTACCTATCGCATCTGCTGGTAATTATACAATCACTCTTACTATTCTCAGTGATGCCGGTGAATTGGCAACTTGCACTATTGTTAAAAACTAAAACGTTGAATCCCCGGAGGTATACTTTGTTTCTTTGATTTATTTAAAAGCATAGGCAAGGTATACTTCCAGGGTTAATCATAATGATATTTGAATGTTTAAAACATAACATTAAAAAAGTAAACTTCATGAAAAAATTGTCTTTATTCAAAATACTGGCAGTCCTTATTACATCGGCAGTGGTTGTCGCAGCTTGTACTAAGGAAAACTCGGATGTTCGATTGGACCCGACACTGTCTACCTCTCAGGTATTGGATGTTAAATCTGATTCAGCTACGGTCATTGGATTCGTTGTAGCATCAGGTGGCGGCTTTACTGAAAAAGGTGTTTGTTATAATACCGAGGCTAATCCAACTATCTCCAACAATGTTGTAAAATATGAAGGAGCTGATGATAATGCAACCTATAATGTAATCCTAAGCGGTTTGGATTATGCCACAACATACTATGTTCGTGCATATGCCACCGGTGCAGGAGGAACAATCTATGGGGAAGAGTTTAGTTTTACCACGCTGCCTGTACTGCCAACAGTGACTACGGCTGCAATAACTGAAATTGCCGGTACCACTGCTACAGGTGGTGGTAATGTAACCAACGACGGTGGTTCGGAAGTTACAGCCAAGGGCTTATGCTATGGCTTGACAGCTAATCCTACCATACTTAACGGCATTACTGCAGATGGTACAGGTATGGGAGAATTCGTCAGCAAACTAAGTGGTTTGGCAGGATTAACAACCTATCATGTGCGTGCCTATGCAATAAACAGTGTAGGTGTATCTTATGGAAGTGATGTTGAATTTACAACCCTGGTTGCAACCAGAACCTGGTATGTGCCGGGCGACTATGTTGCAGCAAGTTATCCGGGTTATACATACAATGATTGGGATCCGGCAAATTCTCCACAGGTACGCAGTATAGAAGCAGCACCTGATAATGTTGAAGGCTATGTTTACATGGCAAATGCTTCCAATCAGTGGAAGATAGCAACCAAGCCTAATTGGGATGGTCCTAATTATGGTGGTGGTGCCGGCGTATTGTCTGAAACAGGTGATAATATCATTGCTACTGCAGGTTATTATAAGATTAATATTAATGCAGCTGCCTTAACTTATACTGCTGTAGCAACTTCCTGGGGAGTAATCGGTAGTGCTTCACCTTCCGGATGGGATGATGAAACAGCCTTGATGTATGAGCCTGCACTGAGAACTTGGACTGGTGGTATGCATATTGTACCCGGTGAATTCAAATTCAGGGCTAACCATTCATGGGATTATAATTATGGCGGAAGCGCCGGTGTGCTTACAGCCGGTGGCGATAATATCCCTGTAACAGTGGAAGCTGATTATTATTTCGTCCTTGATTTGAGTAATCCATGGGCATATACTTACAGCGCAAACCATTGGGGCTTAATTGGTGACGCAACACCAGGTGGATGGGACTCAGATCAGAATATGACCTGGGATGCCGCTAATCATTGCATGACCATTACAGTAGACCTTACTGCCGGTTCAATGAAATTCAGAGCAAATGATTCATGGGATCTCAACCTGGGCGGTGATATTAATGCTCTTACACCGGGAGGTGATAATATTCCTGTAGCTGAAGCAGGTAATTACACTATCAAGTTATTCCTGGCTGGTTCCGGAGGTCATTGTACCATAACAAAGAACTAAAAGCTGCTATTCTTTAAAAAAGGCTGGTTCAATTTGAACCAGCCTTTTTTATTTCATATTGAGTTGTAATTTAAGCCTCTTAAATATACCATTTTAATGACAAACGATTTTTTATTTGGTTTAGGAGAATAGTCATTTGCAATAACAATCTATGACTGAACAACAGATGGTTTACTGTGCTAATTGGCATTACTGATTATTGTACTTTTGCAATTCCAAATAACCACAATGAGAAAAAGAGAAAAGACGGAACCACTGATAATAAAAGATCTTGAGATACTTGATGCAGGTGCGGAAGGAAATGCAGTAGCACGATATAATGACATGGTTATTTTTATACCATTTGTTATTCCGGGTGATGTTTGTGATGTTCGGATAGTGTCGAAAAAGAGAAGGTTCTATGAAGGCAGAGCCATTAGATTCAGTAAATATTCTGAGAAAAGGATTGCGCCTTTATGTTCACATTTTGGGATTTGTGGTGGCTGCAGATGGCAGAATATGTCGTACGATGAACAGCTCTATTACAAACATAAGCAAGTAAAGGATAGTTTTTCACGAATAGGACATCTGGTATTTCCTGATATTCTTCCCATTCTTCCGTCAGAGAATGTATTTTACTATCGGAATAAGCTGGAGTATACATTCTCTTCCTTGCGTTGGCTTACTGCAGAGGAGATTGATTTGCAATCTGATGAGCTGAACAGGGATGCGTTGGGTTTTCACATACCGGGAATGTTTGACCGGGTACTTGATATCGATAAATGTTACCTGCAACCAGAGCCGACAAACATTATAAGGAACGGTTTAAGGAGTTTTGCAAAATCGAAAGGTTATTCATTCTATAACATCAGGAAGTTCGAGGGTGAGCTTCGTAATGTCATTATCCGCAATGCAGGTGATGACCTGATGGTTATCATGGTGTTTGGAACGGATAATAGAGAAGTGATTGAGGATGTTATGACGTATCTGGTAAATTCTTTTCCGCAGATATCTTCTTTATACTATGTTATTAATTTAAAACATAACGATACTATAAATGACCTGGAGACGGTGCTTTACAAGGGTGAGCCGCATATTACCGGCAAGATGGAAGACCTGCAATTCAGAATTGGGCCTTTGTCATTCTATCAAACCAATGCTCATCAGGCGGAACAGATGTATAGGCTTGTTCGTGAATTTGCCGGATTGACGGGTACCGAGATTGTATATGATTTATATACAGGTACCGGCACCATTGCCAACTTTGTTGCCAGAAATGCTTCAAAAGTTATTGGTATTGAGTATGTTGAAGCTGCAGTGGCAGATGCAAGAATAAATTCAACCATCAATGGAATCACCAATACTGCTTTTTTTGCCGGTGATATGGTGAAAGTTCTTAACGACGAATTCATACTTACTCATGGCAGTCCTGATCTCATTATTACGGATCCTCCCAGGGCTGGTATGCATGAAAAAGTAGTAATGAGCATCCTGAAAGCTGCTCCAATGAAAATTGTCTATGTCAGTTGTAATCCGGCAACACAGGCCAGAGATGTCGCGTTATTGGCTGATGACTATGAGATCGTTAAAACTCAACCTATTGATATGTTCCCTCACACTCATCATGTGGAGAATATATGCCTGCTTGTAAAAAAGTAAACTAGCTTCTGTTTCGAAGTATGTATTCAAGTTCCTCTATCTTGAGGCTTTCACCTTTTATGGTGATTTTTGCTGTATTATAAAAAACTTCTCTTTCCTTTAAGTGATGAGCAATATATGCAGGCATCTCTTCTTTGCTGAATTTTCTTACCAGTGGTCTTTCAGTATCAGAAGCCAGAATCCTGCTGGCAAGTGAATCAGGATGCATCTTAATATAGACGGTTGTCCCACTTTTGTTCATGAGCATCATGTTGTCGAAAAAGCAAGGCGCTCCTCCACCCGTAGCAACAACAATATTGGTGCGTGAACACAAGGAAACCAGTATGGATCTTTCAAGTTGACGGAACAGGTCTTCACCCTCCTGATCAAATACCTGAGCTATACTTTTTCCCGTCATCTGTTCAATGGAGGTATCAATGTCAATGAAGTCTATTTTGAGTCGCTTGGCAAGTTTCTTTCCTACACTTGATTTTCCACACCCCATATAGCCTATCAGGAAAATTGGCTTCGACATAGAATTTACATTAAAGAGTTCATTATTCCAACAAAGATAGGGCAATTATTCAACTTCAGGAGAGTTTGAATTACAGTTATAATTATTCAATGTTTAGTAAAGGCAATTATTTAAGTGGCACGGCGTGACGAAATGTGTTATTATGTTTGTTGCTTAATTTGATGTAATTTTATATCGTGGAATAATCAATCAAGTAAAGGGATATGCCTGAAGAGAATATTCATGAGATATTGTTTAAATATTGGGGATTCTCAAAATTCAGACCACTCCAGGAGGATATTATCAAATCAGTACTTGAGGGCCGGGATACCCTAGCCCTTCTATCAACCGGAGGTGGGAAATCAATTTGCTTCCAGGTCCCCGGATTATATTTTAAGGGAATCACTTTAGTTATTACGCCTTTAATAGCCTTGATGAAGGATCAGGTAGAACGACTGCGAAAGTATCAGATACCTGCTGAGGCTATATACTCCGGTATGTCGACCAGAGAAACGGAGCTTGCTATAAACCATGTGATGCATGCCAATACTAAGTTTCTCTATATTTCACCTGAACGCCTGGTCTCCGAGTTCTTTAGAGAGATATTGAGTCATTGCAATATCAGTTTGATTGTGGTAGATGAGGCTCATTGTATATCACAATGGGGTTATGATTTCAGACCAACCTATCTAAGAATTGCAGAAATACGACCATTCTTTCCTGGTATTCCTTTGTTGGCACTCACCGCCACTGCCACTCCTTTGGTAGTTAAGGATATACAGGAAAAGCTGGATTTCCGAAAGGAAAACCTGTTTCAGGGAAGTTTTGTCAGGCCCAATCTTGCTTATGTTGTCTATAAAGAAGAAAACAAATTACAGAAGCTTCTACGTATTCTAAAAGGAGTTCAGGGCCAGGGAATTGTGTATGTAAGAAATAGAAAGAAAACCAGGGAAACCGCAGAATTCCTTATCAGGAATAACATCAGTGCTGATTATTATCATGCCGGCCTTATGCCTAAGGAGCGTGAAAAACGACAAAACGACTGGCTGAATGGATACACCAGGATTATTGTGTGCACCAATGCTTTTGGAATGGGGATTGACAAGGCTGACGTACGAACCGTAGTTCACCTGGATCTGCCTGAATCAGTGGAGGCATATTTTCAGGAGGCCGGGAGAGCAGGCCGTGATGGGAAGAAATCATATACGGTGCTCATTTATGATGATGCTGATATTTTTGATTCACAACGAAATCTTGACCTGAATTATCCTGAAATGGAGTTTATTCGACAGGTCTATAAGGCTCTGGGCAATTATTATGACCTGGCTATCGGTACCGGTAGGGATCTTGTATTCGATATGGATATAACGGCTTTTGCCAAAGCATACAATTTCAATCAGGTATTGACATTTAATGCACTCAAGTTTATTGAAAGGGAAGGCTATATTACGCTTAATGAAGCCATGTATAGCTCATCACGGTTTATTTTTACTGTAAATAAGCAAGACCTATATAAATTCCAGGTAGAAAATGTTGAATTTGATATACTTATCAAAACCATGCAAAGATCGTATGGAGGGTCCTTTACTGAACCTGCTCCTATATATGAGGCGGAATTAGCCCGTCGTCTTGAAACAAAAGAGCTGATTATCATTGAGATGCTTAAGAAAATGGACAGGATGGGTATAATTTCTTATTTTCCTGTATCTGATAAACCCCAGTTAACTTTTATCAGTGAATTGGTAAAGGCTGATCATCTCACCATTTCTCCGGTAAATTACCTGAAAAGAAAGGAAGAGACAGAGAGGCGTCAATTGGCAATGATAGAATATGCTTCATCTGAAACCCAATGCCGAAGTCAGTACCTTGTTGGTTATTTTGGACAAAACACCTATCCCTGTGGAACTTGTGATGTCTGTTTGGAAACAAATAAGAATGTTCTGAAAGAGAAGGATTATAATAGTATTGTTGATATCATCAAACCATTGCTACAGGTAAATCAACTGACTATTAGTCAGTTGATTGATGCCTGTGATACAGTAAATGAGGAAAAGGTTATCAAAGCCATAAAATGGCTGGTTGACAACAAGAACATAATCATGATAGGTGAGGATCTATATAAGTGGCGATAAACAGTGGTGATGAAACATAAAGTAATTCCTGAATCCTTTTATACCAGGCCTGAGGTGCTGACGATAGCCAGAGAATTATTGGGTAAAACCCTGGTCAGTTATTCAAACGGACAATTAACTTCCGGAATTATCATTGAAACGGAAGCATACAATGGTATAGTTGATAAAGCTTCACATGCCTATGGTGACCGAAGAACCAAACGCACAGAAACAATGTATAAGTCAGGAGGAATAGCATACATATACCTCTGTTACGGTATTCATTCACTTTTCAATGTTGTGACCAACATTGCCGAAATTCCTCATGCTGTCTTGATAAGGGGTATCTATCCCAAAACAGGTCAGACAGTGATGAGCAGCCGGATTGGTCGCGAGGTGAATAATAAGGCAGGTGTGGGGCCCGGAAGAGTTACCAGGCTGCTAGGCTTGACGTATGCTGATGATGGGGAAGATTTAATACATGGCAAAAAGGTGTGGATTGAGGAAAATGGACTTATTATTCCTGATTCTGCAATAAATGTAACACCAAGGATAGGAGTGGCCTACGCCGCTGAGGATTCATTTCTGCCATACAGATTTCAGATAGATGCAAAAGTGATCAGGCTGTAAGTACAAAGTAAAATAAAAAGAAGGCTTCTCAAATCTGGGAAGCCTTCTTCAATTTTTTAACTGCAGTTACAATGCGTCAGTTACTTAACGTTTTTTGAAAGTTCTGTACCTGGTTTGAATTTAACCACTTTCTTAGCAGCAATCTTGATTTCTTTACCGGTTTGTGGATTGCGTCCTTTACGGGCAGCACGCTTTGAAACCGAAAATGAACCGAAACCTACGAGAGCAACTCTGTCGCCCTTCTTTAATGATTTTGAAGTTGCAGATACAAAAGCATCCAGTGCTTTCTTTGAGTCAGCCTTTGTGAGGCCTGATTCTGCTGCCATGGCAACGATTAATTCTTGTTTGTTCATTTTTACCTGATTTAAGATTAATAATAAATTGGATAACCTAACGCAAATATAATGTATTTCTTAGTAAAATCAAGCATTTTGGCGAAAAACACGTAAAAAAGTTAATAAAATAGCCATATTGTTAATAACTTTAGCCTAAAAAGCATGGATTAATGGTTGTTTCAGCGCTTCAATGGTTTATAAAGGCCGTTTTCAGGGGTTCTGTTGGTGTGTTGTATTACTTGGATTCTGGTATATCCTTTTCAGGTAAACTTGAGTATTTCAAATCTGCTTCCTCTTAAATAGTCGGAAACCTGCATTGATCTTTTTCCTGCAGGTTGAACCATGAGAATCTCGATGAACTCATCATTGCATGCAACCAACATTTTGTTGTTGTCAATAATTGCTGTTCCCGGTTCAAGGGAGGATGTCTTTCCAATTAAAGCCGATTTAAGCACTTTTAACTCTTTCACTCCATCGGAAGTGGTGAGGGTGCCAAATGCTCCGGGATAAGGGCTTAAACCTCTTATAAAGTTGTGTACGGAGGTGGCTGACTGCGCCCAGTTAATCATGCAATCTTCCCTGAATATTTTAGGAGCTTTCTTTAGTTCAATATTTATATCAGGTTGATTTACTGATGTATGTGCATCATTGAAGATGGCTTCAACCGTTTCTGTAACCAGTTCTGCGCCTATAAGCATGAGCCTGTCGTGTACTTCTCCGGCTGTTTCATCAGGCCCAATGGCTGTCTCTCTCTGCATGATTATTTTGCCGGTATCAATTTCATCATTGAGAAAAAAGGTGGTTACTCCGGTTGTTTTTTCACCGTTTATTACTGCATGGTTGATAGGGGCAGCACCTCTATACTGCGGCAATAGGGATGCATGAAGGTTGAAACATCCTGCTTTGGGCAGTTTCCAGATAACCTCAGGTAACTTGCGAAATGCAACCACAATAAACAGGTCGGCATTCAATGCTTTCAGTTGTTCCACAAACTCGGGATCATTGAGCCTGAGAGGTTGTAGTACCGGAATTTGCTGTTGCAGGGCGAATTCCTTGACAGGGGAGGAGTGTACCTTCAGGCCTCTTCCGGCAGGTTTGTCGGCAACGGTAACCACCGCTTTTACATAGAATTGCTTTTCAAGAAGCCTCTTTAAAGGTTCTACTGCAAAGTCCGGCGTTCCCATATATACTATTGAACGGTCCTGCTTCATACTACATTGTATAATGAAAACACCCGGAATAGCATTCCGGGTGTTCACTTAGTATTTATCGATATTAAATTCCCTTTAAGCGGGTAATATATTTCTCAACATCACGAGCTTCAGCACTTCTGGGATACTCAGTTTTTATCTTGTTGTAAGTAGCCAGTGCTTTTTCCTTATTGCCAATTTCTTCATACGCCCAAGCGGCTTTTTGGAGAAAGACAGGAGTGGTAAATTCGTTCTTGTATGTTTCAGAGGCTTTTAAATACTGGGCAGCAGCTTCTTCCTTCTTTCCAAGTTCCATATAAGCATCACCTATTGCTCCTTTGGCCATTGGTGCCAACATAACGTCCTTAGTTTTGAATTTTTCAAGATGATCAATGGCTTCCTGATATTTGGCCTGATTTAAAAAGATTATTCCTGCATAGTAATGAGCAAGTTTGGCAGATTTAGTCATGCCGTAATCATCAATTATCTGGAGAAAACCCGGATATTGTCCATCGCCATCCAATGCAAGGCGGAGGGAGTCTTGTTCAAAATACTTCTCAGCCATGAACATTTGCGACTGGGCTTCCTTTTCACGTGGGAACAGAACAAATCTCTGAAAACCAAAGTAACCAAGGACAATAAGTGCTATTGCACCTAATATTATCATCAGTAATTTTTGATTTTTCTCAATAAATATTTCTGATTTACTCAAAGCCTCTTCTACGGCCATGATTTTTTCTTCAGTATTGTCTGACTTCTTTGCCATTGATGTTATAATTTGTCGCGCAAAAGTAACAAATTTTTTTAAACTGCAAACAGCTAAGTCATGTAAGCTCTTCAATAAAATAATTTGGTATTTATTTACTTTTCGGGGTTTATATTCGTACTTTTACATCAATCATTATCAATAACCCTTAAATTTTTATACTATTATGGGAAAAGGAGATAAAAAAACCAAAAGAGGTAAGATTATTCAAGGATCATATGGCGTTACGCGACCTAAGCGTAAAGCCACTACCGGCAAAATACCGGCACCTGTTAAGGCCGTAAAACCAATTGTTGAGAAAGAAGCAGTTGAGGAGGTTAAGCCGAAGCCAAAAGCCAGAGCAACTAAGAAACCAAAGACAGAATAGTAATGTAAAATCCGGCAATTAGTCGGATTTTATTTTTTATACACTTTACCCGTTTCATATTTGGGAGTGCAAAATAATTTCCTTGAATCTTCTTCCCCGCTCCTCGAAATTCTTGAATTCATTATAGCTCGATGCTGCAGGCGATAACAGGCAAAGCCCTGATTTTGGCGTTACTTCAATGGCTTTAAGCACAGCATCTTCAAATTTGCTGTAAAAGTAAATTGCAGCAGTAACATTATTGCTTTGTAAGAGTTTATATATGCGAAGTCCAGCTTCACCGGTGGTGACTATATTTTTTACATTGCCATTTTTAAGATATTCCACAAGGGTTTTGTAGTCAATTCCCCTGTCAAATCCACCTAATATAATAGTGTCAACAGGTTTGAGGCTTTCCATGGCTGCAATGGCTGCTTCGGGTATCGTGGAAATGGAATCATTATAGTATTTTATACCCGATATTGTTCCAATATATTGAAGCCTGTGTTCAAGTGGCATAAAAGTGCCTACAGCTTTCTCTATATTTGATGGAGGTATGTTACATAAAGATGCTGCCGCCGCTGCTATCATTGCATTATTTCTGTTGTGTTCGCCCGGCAACTGCAGGTTGAAGTTTTTAGGCAATAGCCGTTTAAACTGATCATCAAGTATCATGTTAATCTCATCTCCTGATTGTAATATGCCTGTTTTGCTGTTTTCTTCCCGGAGGGATGGCAGATGTATGCTTTTTGTGGGGTAATTGTCTATCAATTGCTTTATTAGCGGGTCATTGGCTGAATAAATAAAGTAGTCGCCAGGTTGTTGGTTAAGGGCAATATTGAATTTTGCTTTTTGATAGTCGATGTATGATTTGTAATGATCAAGATGTTCCTGGTATAGATTCAGCAGAATGGCAATATGTGGAGCATGCGTTGTGTATTCCAGTTGATGAGATGAAAGTTCGGCAACTATTCTTGTTTCCGGGGTGATTTTATCAATGAGTTCAAATAGAGGCATACCTATGTTGCCTCCAAAAAGTACAGTTTGATGACCTGTTTGAAGAATATGGTATATTAGGCTGCTGGTTGTGCTCTTGCCTTTTGTACCCGTAATTCCTATGGTTTGTTTTCCATATACTGCAAGAAAAAGGTCGGTTTGTGAGGTTATACTGCCCGGATTATAGGTAGCATTTGTTTTGAAAAGGGATATTCCGGGCGATTTGATGATTATATCATATTCTTTAAGATCAGTAGGATAGGATGCCTCTGATAATCTTATAATGTTCGGTGAATGAGCTGCCTGATCACCTGAAAATGCTGCCTCATTCCTGTCGGCAATAGTAATCTGTGTATCCGGAATATTATGGAGCAGGTAATTTAAGGTTGATCGGCCTTCACGTCCATATCCCAGAATAAGAACTTTCTTGCCTGAAAGTATCTTTGACAGATAGTTTTTCATTGTAAGGCCAGATTTAAGATATTCATTTGTTCCTTGTCGAGGAAATGATCATAATTTATAACAGGAGCCTCGTTTTCCGGCAAGGTGTGCGCCAGATCAATGAATCTTTTTGCCAATAGGGGCATGTTGTATTCAGGAGTTAACTGTATGATTCTTTTCATTGCCGTCTGTACATCATTCAATGTACCAACACATTCAAATGGTTTAATGGCAGAGAAACCACACAGTTCATCAAAATATGCGGTATTTTCCTCCCGGTTAAGCATTGGCATGCCTATGATTTGATCTGCATAGTCAGTTCCTTTATAGGCACTAAGCATTATATGTGTGAAGAGGCATTTGGGGCAGTTGCCGCACCATGTATTTGTTTTGCTTCCAACATTGCAACTCTTGAATACTTTATGGTATTTTTCAAGCTTTGAGAATATGGAAACAATCTGAAGCTCATTTAAAGGCCTGAGGAAACTGAAATAGTTAAATTCCTTAAGGATATACCTGGAATAGTAATCGCGGAAGTTTCTTTCAAAATCTATTGATTTGGAATACTGATGGTTGATATCAGATCCCGGAATAGTGGCTTCATTAGCACTTGCTTCATTTGAAAGGGCAATATTTCTGTAGCCTGTTAAAGCTGAAGCCAGCAGAGTATAGAAGGCAAGCATGGCAGAGAAGGGAGTGTGGCCATTCAGGAAGCCCCTGTAATTAAGCTGAAGCAACACCGGATCGATTGACCTGTTAATGATAATAGTATCATCCATGGTTAGTCCCGATGCCAATACCGTATCAATGGTCGCGCCCCTGGGGTTCATAATTAAAGGGTGAACCTTCATGCCGTTATTCTTCAATAGTTCAAGAGTAACCACCGAGTCTTTCCCCCCGCCAATGGGGATTATATACTCGTTTTTGAAGAATTCATCCTCAATTTTTTCATGCGTTTTACCATGCGACGAGATATTTATAAAATTCTCTCTTGATGCATCTATTGTGTTAAGATAGAAAAATTCTCCCAATCCATTAAAATACAATTCTTTCCACCAATTGATCTGTTCTTCGTTCAGTTGGCCTGCCTTGATTTCAATCATAGGTGAGCAGGTTGCTTTCCAATAGCTTATCAGCTCAATCATCCCAATTTGGAAGATAATATTCTCAACTAAAGGGTGGATATTTTCCCTAAATTGGGGAATCTCAGGTAAAATAATGGATGAAGTTGGCCTGAATTCAATTTCATCGTTAAGTATAAATATAAAACCAAAGGATAGTTTATTACCTGAAATGGAGTAATTATAGCTGCTATAGGTGAATAAAGGATAAATTTTCCTTAGTTTGTTATAGCTTTCCTGATTATCGGTTTTGGGAGTCAAAATATGGTATGGAATTTGTATTTCTGTTTACGAATTAATATGCAAAATTAGTGTTTTTGGTGTTTAATATATTATACCCGACAACTGATGGAGCAGAATGTTTAATCTGATCAAATATATGGACAAATGTTATTAACTGCCGGAGGGGCGAAATAAATATAACAATGGAACTCCCGAAAATCAAACCAAATACAGGCCGGATTCTTATTTCGGTTCCTTTCCTTCAGGATTTCTATTTCAAGAAATCGGTTGTTTTACTGGCAGAACATGGTAATGATGGTTCATTTGGTATAATCATCAATAAACCGGTTGAGGTCAAACTTAGTGACATTGCTTCAGAGTTTGAGGGTTTTGATGCCCCTGTTTTTCTTGGTGGCCCTGTAAAGACTGATAGCCTGTTTTTTATACATACCCGTCCTGATATAATTGATGAAGGTATCCCCATACTTGAAGGATTATATTGGGGTGGGAACATTGATACAGTCAAAAGACTAATAAAAGAAGGATTGCTGAGTAAAACAGAAATACGTTTCTTTATTGGATACTCCGGATGGATTGCTGATCAGTTAGATAAGGAACTTGAGGAGAAGTCATGGGTTGTTTCTTTAACCAGTCCTGCTCAGGTATTTAAAAGCAATCCTTCGGAATTATGGGCTCAGGCATTGAAAAAACTAGGTAAAGAGTATAAGTTTTGGGTTGTTTATCCTCCCGATCCTTCCTATAATTAATTGAAATTTCCTCGTGCTTAATGTAAGAACTTGCTTTTAACGCCCATTGATTCTTCACATGAATCATTAAGATGTTTTTTACGATTAATTTATACTGTAAAATCTACTCACATTATTGTAATGTAAGCAAGATTGTGACATTCACTGTGATTGATTATATACCTTCCGCTGATTAATTAATAGCGAAAGCGCTTATTTGATTGATAAAGCCAATAAGCAATCCCGGCTTTATCAATATTGGGAATAGCAAACCGAATAGTGCTCCATAGAAGTGGGCATCGTGCCCAATGTTATCCTGGCCCCTTTTTGCCATATAGGCAGAATAACCCAGATAGAGGAGTCCAAAAATAAATGCCGGTATATCAAAAGGAATAAAAATAAATCTAATTCCTGATAAGGGACTAATCAGTATACTTGCAAAGACAATGGCAGAAACTGCGCCTGAAGCACCGACAGCAGTATACCAGGCGTTGTTTTTATGCTTTCCGAATGATGGAGTTGACGATAGGAGCAATCCGCCTATATAAAGCAGTAGGTAAAAATACATTCCTTTACCGTTGCCAAATATTACTATGAATACATCTTCAACCATTCGGCCAAAGGATAATAAGACGAACATGTTGATGCCTAAATGCATCCAGTCGGCATGCACTAACCCGTGCGTCAGGAAACGGTAATATTGCCTTTGATGAAATATCCGGTAAGGATCGAACAATAGTTTATCAAACAGTGAACGATTACTGAAGGATAAGAAAGAGACTATAACAGTGACTGCAATAATAATATAAGTAATCATTATGGTTGGGCAGTATAGTCAATTTCAGAACCCAGAACGCTATGTGGAATCATATAAACCAGCGTCATAACAATTGCAGCAACCAGGGCCCATCCCTGTTTTTCTTTGTTCTTGTATAGCTTGTAAATGGCTATGGCCCAAAATATAAATGCAACAGCTGTTTTGTTATCGGTGAGGTCATGCCCAAAAGGCCAACCTGTCCAGTAAGCCCCAAATGCAAACTTCTGTACGATAGGTCCTAGAATAAGCCCGCCAAAAAAGAGAAACGACATTGTAAGAATAGAATATTTCAGAGTGCCGGCACCCTTAGCTATTGCTTCTACTCCTGTTCTGGTTGAGAACAGCATTGCCAGGAACATCAGTAGAATATGAGGGATTAGTATATAAGCCGGAACATCGCCTTTGAACCTTATTCTAACAGGTTTCTCAGTCAAAACCACTTCACTGGTACCATCGGTAAGTTTTATGCTGTATTCAATTTTTCCGGCAGGTGGTTGGTGAGGTATTATTGCAATCAGTTTACCACCCTGATGGCTCATTGCCACCTGAGTTAAAGTGTCATGACTGGGATATCGTTTATAGGTCAGTGTCCCTTCCAGTTTGCCGTTTGGATCATCAAATACTATCTCGGCATCATCAGGCCCACCATAGCTGGTAAGCAGCTTGTATTTTATAGTTTCACCACCTATGATAGTCTTGCCATTTATTGGGTGTGTTGGTCCGGTCATGCGTTGATAAATTACCATCGACAAGGTGACCACAATGGCAATAATCCAGAAAATAAGATTTTTGTGTTTCATTGACACTTTAAATTAAAATCATTAAAACTCATGCAATAATAGTGAAAGTTTTCGTTATGCCCATAAACCATTTTTGCATTAATTAAGTTCAAAGAAAAGTTAAAAAGGGAAAGTGATTTCCATTGGGAATGCACTGTTAAAGGATATTTTTTTTGGCAAGTTGCAATAAATGCATATTTGATATGGATTTTTGTTAAAAAAGTTTACCTTTACCCTCTGTTTAAATAACATAAAAGGGGGGTAGTCCTTTCAATGTTTAAACTATAACTGCTTGTGTATAAGAATGCTCTGATAATATTTTTGTTGGTTTCATTGAGTGTATTGCGCACTGCAGCACAGGAAATGAATGGCTATGTTCACAGTAACTATTCAGGGATAAGCGGTGCTCAAATCAACCCTACTTCGATAGTTAACTCAAAATTATATTTTGACCTTAACCTGATTGGTGTTCACATTAATGTAGATAATGATTACATCTATCTGGCAAAGGATGATTATAAGTTTTCCAGATTTTTATCGCCCAATGCTGAATATCCTAAGAACCCTGAGAATGGTAATGTATATTACGATTTCTACAATGAGAAACTGAAGAATGCATTCACCCAGGTAAAGGTACTTGGCCCGGCTATAATGTTTGCCAAGAATGACAAAGCCTTTGGGTTTTCAACATCTCTAAGGAATATTGTTTCAGGTTTTGATATTCCTTATGAAATTGCAAAATTTGGAGCCGAAGGATTTGATTATACTCCACTCCATAGGATACGATTTACTGATAATAAGGACTTTAGAGCTGGTGCTCTCTCATTTGCTGAATTATCAGCCACCTATGCCCAGGTAATTTATAAGCAGAACCGGGATCATCTTACTGCAGGTGTTACTCTTAAAGGTCTGATTGGCTTTGGCGGTGCATTCTTATCAGTTGATAATGCTGATTATATGCTTCCTAACAGTGATACCCTTATACTTTATAATGCCAATGCGAAAGCAGGTGTTTCAATACCATTGGATTATACAACCGGTGATTCACGCTTCGGTGATCCTCTGGTAATAGGTTCAGGCCTGGGTTTTGATCTTGGACTAACCTATCAGTTGAAGATGAAAGGCCATACCAATAAACGGTATATAGCCTGCGAGCAACCTTTTGAGGATTATTACTATAAACTGGGTGTATCACTGCTCGATATAGGTTATGTAAAGTTCAGCAAGAATACGCGACAACTTTCTATGGAGAATGCCCAGGGTACATGGCATGACTTCTCGCATCAGGATATTGAAACCATTGATGTGCTCTTTGGTGCTATAAGTTCAAACTTCGGTGCCGATTCAACTGATATGGTGGATGATGAAATGTTCAAGGTATTTCTGCCTTCGGCTGCCAGTATTCAGTTTGATGTGAGAATAAATAGCAGGATGTACGTTAATTCAAGTCTGGTAGTGCCACTGCTGATGAATGAATACACCATTGCCAGGCCATCGCAGCTATCAGTAACACCACGATTGGAGCAAGATAATTTTGAACTGGCGATACCAATAACACTATATAATTTCAAGGATCCCAGAATAGGATTGAGTGCACGTTTTTCAAAATTCATAATTGGTACCGATAAATTAGGAAGTTTCTTTGGACTAAGCCATTTTACAGGCATGGATCTTTATTTCATGGTTAAACTGCCTCTTATTAAAGGACACTGTTTACGCCGTAACAGAGGTGTTAACTGCGGAAATATGGAATTCAGGCAGTATCAGCGCAATCAGGAAAGATTGAAAGTAGACTAACTTTTCAGAATGTAGTGTTGGTCTTTACATCAAGCGCATCACGCAACCCATTCCCTATAAGCATAAATGCCAGCACCAGCAGCATTATTGCTATACCCGGTGTTAAAGCTAACCATGGATTATCAAGTATAATATAGGCATAATTCTCTTTAACCATTGTTCCCCATGATGGCATGGGAGGTTGTACTCCAATACCAAGGAAACTTAAACCGGCTTCTATCAAAATGGCAGATGCAAAATTGGCGGCTGAAATCACTATAACCGGCCCCATTGCGTTTGGAAGTATATGTCTGACAATAATCCTGAAATTCCTATAACCTAAAGCTCTGGCTGCTTCTACAAATTCCTTCTCACGCAGACTGATTATCTGGCCTCTTACAACCCTTGCAACCTCAACCCACATTGTCAGCCCCACAGCAATGAAAACCTGCCAGAATCCTTTACCCAGTGCAAATGTGATGGCAATCACAAGCAACAATGTTGGAATGGACCAGATAACATTGATAAACCAAATAATAAGGTCATCAACCCAACCTCTGAAAAAGCCTGATAAAGAACCCAGTAGAATCCCAAATACCAGTGAAATGAGCACTGAAATGAAGCCTACAGATAAACTCACCCTTGTGCCAATCATAAGCTGACTTAAAACATCCCTGCCAAACCGGTCAGTTCCCAATAAGTAAAACCGATTGATCAAGTGATCACTTTTGATTTTACTTATCATTTGGCTGGTTGATTCGTTTATTTGCCTGCCCTCAATATCAATTAACCCCATGCTGCTATAAGAGGCTAGGTTTGTATCGGGCAATGCATGAATAATATCAGCTAAAAGATAGGTATGACTAAGTTGATGTGCCGAGCCCGGTTCATCAGGTAAGCTTACAACTATACGGTTGTTTTCAAATTGATAATTGCTGATAGGCAGATATGTAAAATCAGATTTACGACCATACAGGAGGGTTTTGATAAAAGATTGCCTAACCGGCATTGAATTATTCCTGATCTTGAGCATTTGCACTTTAAATCCTGGCTTTCGCGCTGCAATCTCCAGATGCTGCTCATTGGCAAATGGTGTTTTATCGGGGGTAATCAGATAACCTGCCATGGCTATGAATATGGCAATTATAATGGCCCACATACTGACAACAGCAGTTTTGTTCCGAAGTAATGCTGCTCTTGCTTTTGAAGTTAAAGAGCCTGAAGGATTATACTTTATTCTGAACAAGCAATTAAAATTTGGTAAGTACTGATTTGAATCTGCTGATTAAATCGTGTGAATGAATTTTATTTCACAAAGCTACTAAAAACATCAGGGTAGTTAATTCAAAAATGTGGTTTAAAAGATTTTTCTATGTCAAACAAATGTATTATTTTTGCCCCACTAAAATGGTGAGTATAGCTCAGCCGGTTAGAGCATCAGATTGTGGTTCTGAGGGTCGTGGGTTCGAATCCCATTACTCACCCAATAAAATGTCGGTCTTTTGGCCGACATTTTCTTTTTCCCTCCTGATTTTAAATTAGCAATTATTATTCAAGTTATTTCCTGATTTGGTTGATAGCCATAAAAGGATTCCATTATGCTTCAATAAGGGTTTAAGCGTTATTTAAGCGATGTTTAAGCGTCTTATAAGCGATTAATAACGCTTGAAAAACGCTTGGATATTGTGTAAAGATCGCTTAAACCAAAAATAAAGCACAGTTGAGACTTTACTCCTTAGCAAGAATTATGTATTTCTTATTCGAAAAGTTGCAGTATTTCTTCCCTGCTCATGCCTATTATGGCAGCCTGAGGTTTAACGAAGGCATCAGCCAGTGCCTTCTTCATCTTCTGAAGATTCAGAATTTTCTCTTCAATGGTGTCCTTGGTTATGAACCGGTAAACAAACACATTTCTGAACTGGCCAATACGGTGAGCCCTGTTTACGGCCTGCATTTCAGCTGCAGGATTCCACCACGGGTCAAGTATAAAGACGTAATCGGCTTCGGTTAGGTTCAGGCCTATACCCCCTGCTTTCAATGAGATGAGGAATATGCCCGTGTGGTTGTTGTTTTTGAATTCAGTAATAACCTTACCGCGGTTGGTTGTTGAACCCGTCAGCATTGCATATTGGAATCCCCTTGATTTGCAATACTCTTCAAAGATATTGAGGTGTTTTACGAATGACGAAAAGATCAGCACCCGATGTTTTTCTGCAACAATGGTTTCCAGTTTTGCAGTTACTTCCTCAAATTTCCCGCTTTCAATCATACTTTTTGAATCAATCATCCTCGGGTGATTGGCCACTTGTCGAAGCAACATTAAGGCTTTCAATACCATAACGGGTGTTGTGGTGGTGTTGCCTTTCTCGAGTTGTTCAAAGACCAGATTACGTACTTTTGATTTCTCCGACTCATACAAGGCGCTCTGCTCCTCACTCATGGTACAGTAGCTTATAGTTTCAGTCAGATCGGGCAATTCGGGTGCTACTGATTCTTTTGTACGCCGCAGTATAAACGGTTCTATCATTGATAACAGGCGCTCAGATTGCTGACTTTCGGGATCTTTTGCCAGAGGAACGGAATAATAGGAATTAAACGACTGTAAACTGCCCAACAGGCCGGGATTAACAAAGTTCATTTGCGACCATAGGTCAGTGAGGCTGTTTTCGACTGGTGTTCCCGTTAGCGCATATTTGAATTGGCCTTTAAGGGCAAAAACGGCCTGTGCGGTTTTTGATGTTGGATTCTTGATCTGTTGACTTTCGTCGAGTACTATATATGTAAAGGTGTATTGTGAGAGGAATTCAATATCGTTTCTCATTGTTCCATAAGT
>CALCQV010000034.1 GCA_937894795.1 uncultured Bacteroidales bacterium | reverse complement strand
AAGGCTTATCCGAATCCTTTCAGCTCAATGCTCAACCTGCAGTTCGTGAAGGCGTTTCCTGGTGAATTCACTATCAGGGTGACCGATCTTTCCGGTAAAGTACACTGGGTATCGGCAAATAATAAGGCTTAAGCACGCGATGCCCAAGGCGCAGTACTTGCCAATCAATCGCTTATTGTGAAGATCAACATCCTGCGCGACTCTTATAACGGCTTTTCCGTTTGGGAAGAGCAGCACAACATCACCACCAACCCGTATGGCACCTTTGTGCTGGTCATTGGTACAGGCGACAGAACCATTGGCGGGGAGCCTTTCGGCGAAATGAACCCCGGCGAAAATGCAACAAGCCGCTTTGATGAAATCAGTTGGTCGGCCGGCACTCATTATCTGAATGTACAGATGAAGAAATCAGAATCAGACGAATGGATTGATATGGGAACCAGCCAGTTCCTGTCGGTGCCTTATGCCATGCATGCCAAAACAGCCGAATTCCTCACCGGTGAGGGCCCTATGGAAGCCAATGGCCCCGGAGTACCATCACAGAACTGGTCGCTGTTTGGGAATTCCAAAACCGATGCCACCAAAGATAAGCTCGGTACCACCGACTATAACGACCTGGTGCTGGTTACCGATAATCTCGACCGTTTTCACATCGGGGCCGATGGAAACATTGCCTGGCCAAAAGCCTTGACATAGGCGAGAATCTCACTGTTAAGCAAAATGTCTATCTTAATACTATATCCGGCGAAACCGT
Source organism: uncultured Bacteroidales bacterium (assembly GCA_937894795.1). Classification (GTDB taxonomy): domain Bacteria; phylum Bacteroidota; class Bacteroidia; order Bacteroidales; family Lentimicrobiaceae; genus Lentimicrobium. Next base: position 10,853 of record CALCQV010000034.1, on the reverse strand, counting down.
AAATAACGGACCATTCACCGTTGCTGCCCAAAGCCCGACGCTGCTCACCGGCACGCTCACCGTCAATGATGCAACCCATCTCATGAGCACGCTGGAAGTGGAAGGCGCAACCAACCTGAACAATACGCTTGATGTTACCGGGGCTACCCATCTTGAAAATACGCTGGAGGTTGACGGAGCAACCAACCTGAACAATACGCTTGATGTTACCGGGGCTGCCAATATGCAGAGTACCCTTCATGTAAGCCAGGCAACGCAGCTTGACAACACGCTTAATGTGCTGGGTGTTACTTCCCTTCAAAGCTCCCTTGGTGTTGCAGGCGCTACACAACTTAACAATACGCTTGGTGTTAGCGGCATCGCTCATTTTAACGGACAGGTTACGGTTAAACCGACCGGTATAGGCGGCGGCGAGGGTAGTTACGACAGCTATCCTTTCAGAGTGGAAGGAAGCAGTCAGGGTATTGCTATTAAAGTCAATGCAGGAACTCCAAATTCAGGCAACAACTTTATCACCTTCTTCGACAACGGCGGAAGTGCAAGAGGACGTATTGAAGGACAAAACGCCACTGATCTCTTAACTGATCCTGAATTTATCTTTCAAACAGCCATCTACACTGCTGAAGTGGTAGCTGCCGGTGTTAACATCGGACTGTCGGCGCTTCCCAATGCATGTGCCGGAGTAGGTGCGGTAGCCTGTCCTCCCGAACCATCGGTAGTGGCCATAGCTATTGCCGATGAAGTTCTGGCAGTGGCCAACCTGGCAGCCTATACAGGATTTGCCGGTGCGAACCTTGGTGTAACATATGAATCCGGATCGGCCGACTATGCTGAATGGCTGGAGCGGCTCAACATTGATGAGCGAATCATGCCAGGTGATATCGTTGGATTAAAAGGTGGCAAGGTGACCAAAAACACATTTGGCGTCAACCATTTCCTGGTAGCCTCCACCAATCCTGCCATCCTTGGCAATATGCCTGATTCCGGTAAGGAAGATGCCTATACAATGATCGCTTTCATGGGGCAGATCCCGGTTAAAGTACGCGGAACAGTGAACATTGGCGACTATATTCTCCCTTCGGGCCTAAATGACGGGACCGGTATACCTGTATCGCCCGAAACCATTACTGCTGAGCAATATGAATCCATTGTTGGTATTGCCTGGTCGGCTACACCGGTCACCGCCGGAATCTCCGTCATCAACATGGCCATCGGACTCAATACCAATGACCTGGCAAAGCAGGTTACAAAGCAGGCAGCACAGATCAGGAGTCTGGAGTCCACCCTTGCCACCCTTGAAAAGAGAATTTCAACCATTGAATCAGGTGTCATACTTAAGCAAGAACCACCGCAGGAAGATGTTGCCGCTATTCAGGCTGAAACACCCCGGGCTGAATCTTACACCATCAATGCAGCCGAAGTAGACCATGCCATCATGCTTTTGCAGGACTCCTATCAAAAAATGGGTATCAGCCCTGAAGCACATGCCGGCCTCAATAAACTATTCACTGATGCGTCATACAGAGCACAGATCATTGAGCAGGTCATCACAACTTATGAAAAGAATGCGGCAATGCACAGGTAAGGAATAACTAAGAATAAATAACTAAGGTATTAAACGAAAACTTCGTTTAATACCTTAGTTATCCTTTCCCATTCCTCTTCTGTGAGGTTGGATCCACTCGGCAGACATAGTCCATTGTTAAAGAGTTCTTCGCTAACGCTGAACGCTGAACGCTGAACGCTAAACGATGAATAAAACGGGTAGCTGGCAAATATTGGCTGCAAATGCATGGGCTTCCAGAGGGGGCGGGTCTCTATGTTGTGGGCTTCCATGGCTAACCGGAGGGTCTCACGGGTAACGCCTTTATTCTTATCGGGGTCTATGATTATGGTGGTGAGCCAACGATTAGAAAATGTGTTTAGCGTTTGGGGTTTAGCGTTTAGCGGCAAGGGTTCAGCGTTCAGCGTTCCGCGTTCAGCGTTGTCCTGCTCGTTTTGGAATTCGATGTGGTAGCCTTTTGATTCCAGGCTTTTGAAGTATTGTCTATACCGCTCAAAGTTGTTCCGGCGGAGGGCGAGGTGGGCATCAAGCACTTGTAGCTGTCCGCGGCCGATGCCTGCCACTATGTTGCTCATCCGGTAGTTGTATCCTATGTGGCTGTGCTGATAGTGGGGGGCATTGTCGCGGGCCTGTGTGGCCAGGAAGCGGGCTTTGGCAATGAGTGCCTCGTCATCTGAGAGCAGGGCGCCGCCGCCGCTGGTGGTGATGATCTTGTTGCCGTTGAAGCTGAGTATGCCGAACTTGCCGAAGGTACCGCACTTTTGTCCATCAAGGGTTGAGCCCAGTGCTTCCGCTGCATCCTCCACCACGGGTATCCCGTAGGAGTCGGCTATAGCCATGATCTTCTCCATATTGGCAGGCATCCCGTAAAGGTGTACCGGCATAATAGCCTTAGGCAACCGCGGACCGCCGGGCAGGGCACCCCGCACACAATCACGTATGGCCATCTCCAGCGCTGCAGGATCCATATTCCAGGTATCCGGCTCACTGTCGATGAAAACCGGCGTGGCTCCCTGATAACGTATCGGATTAGCGGTAGCCGAGAAGGTAAAGCTCTGGCATATCACCAGATCGCCCGGCTTTACATCCAGCAGTATCAGTGCCAGGTGTATGGCGGCAGTGCCCGCACTTAGCGCAGCGGCATGAGGGGCGCCGGTATACTCCTGCAGCTCCTGCTCAAACCCGTTTACATTGGGCCCCAGCGGCGCAATCCAGTTCGTATCAAAGGCTTCCTTTACATATTGCTGTTCCATTCCGCCCATGTGAGGGGAGGAGAGGAATATTTTGGAGTTGTTCATTTTTTCGTAATTGTAGTGCAAAAGTATAAAAAAGATGTTCCGGTGTTCCATGTTCCAGGTTTCATGTACTCAGATCATTCTTGGTTCTTGGTTCTTGGTATAATTTACAGAGAGCAGGGAGCAGGGAGCAGGGAACTGGGAGCTGGGAGCAGGGAGCAGAGAGCAGAGAGCGTAGCGCTGAGCGCAGGGAGCAGAACTTGTCCCGATCTATCGGGAGAGTTGGGAGCTGATGCTTCGACTGCTTCGCTGCTCAGCACAAGTAGGTGAAAGCAGACGGCTGAACTATTCAGGAGAAGTTAATACCTGCCGAGGCAGGTGAGGCTTTTTTTCTTTCTTTCTTATTCTTACTTCTTTGTCTTGATACAAAGAAGTAAGCAAGAAAAATCAAGGCTTGGCTATTCCGGCTAAATTTTGAAGTCTTCGGCTAAAAAATCTAACTCGCCCTTCGTACAATTCAACCACTTGTGTACAACACTCTTCCCAAACATCACCACCATAAGTTCCCCTTTGCGATGAAACACCTGCAGTTTAATATACCTGCGCAGATCTTTTCAACCACAGAAGGCTTCAGACACGGAAATTTTTTTTAACGCCTCAGCCTTCAAAATTCTTAACGCCTCCATAGCCTAGGCCTATCCCCAAAGCGTCTGCGGCGCTTTATTCGTAGTGCATTGACGCTAAACTCTAAACGCTAAACGCTAAACTAACGCTGAACCATGACTGCTGAGTGCTTTAACTAAGAACAAAGAACAAAGAACAAAGAACAAAAAGGGGACGATGGATGGGCTGCTGACAGCTGAGAGCTTATGTGCGAGAACACCGTTGCAGTATCTGCAACAGGATGCTTATGTGCGTTTTATGTAACATTTTGCGCGATAATCGAAACACCTACCCATGCACAAAAACATTTCTATATGTTATATATGTATATCGTATTGGAATGCGCATTTTCGCCCCCCGGACCAATTGGCGTAACATCAAAACAATAAGCCATGGAAAGGAAAACTACGCTTTTAGTATTGGCATTGGCATCCTTCGGTTGGTCACTTGTTGCACAGGAGGAACTAAATACTGACATCGCGCAAAGCGATCAGACAGAAACAAAGGACGTTGATCAAATCATTCATACAGAAGCACAGGGTTTCGCGCAAAGCGAATTATTCAACATCAATAGCTCTATTATTCCGAAAACGGATCTTATTACAGAGCTGGCCTTTGATCCTGCATTTGCCTCTGAAGCCGACTTCAGCCCAACGCTCTACGACGATCATTTCAATAATTGGCTGCTCAATCCTACCTTCGGCAATGAACCCGCTGCTACTGTTGAGATTGATCCGGTGAGCGATGCAGAGGTATCAGCCGGCAGGGCGCATCTGCGAAAGCTGATCTACAGTTCAGGGCTGCTCTTTATGAGCGGATTCTGTGATGCCACCAGCGAGGTGCTTAAGATAAAATACGGGAGCTTTGAGCGGGTTTTCCCGAAGGCAAACGATCAGTTCTGGGATTATAACATCTCGTGGACGAACAAATACCATAACGGCACACCGCCCGATGCCCGGTTCATGGGATCAAAGACCGCGCTGGTATGGACTACCGACGGCTACCACCTGATGAGGATGATACGAAACTGTACCATGATCGTGGCGGTAACCATACCCCTCAAGGCGGGCTTTCACCGAAGCTGGAAGAGTTACCTGAAGGATGGGGTAATCTATTATCTTTCGTACACCGCAGGATTCAATCTGGCGTATGATGTTGTATTTGAATAAAATCACTTATATCACTACCGTTGTACCTGCAGGCACATCCTTGGTTACCCATACATTTCCGCCTATGATGGAACCCCTGCCAATGGTTATGCGCCCCAAAATGGTGGCGTTTGCATAGATGACCACATTGTCCTCCACAATGGGGTGCCGTTGCATTCCCTTGATGGGATTGCCCTTTGAATCAACGGGAAAGCTCTTCGCACCAAGCGTTACGCCCTGGTATATGCGCACGTTGTTGCCTATAACGGAGGTCTCGCCAATCACAACACCCGTGCCATGGTCAATGAAAAAGCCATCGCCTATCCGGGCGCCGGGATGCATATCAATGCCCGTGATGCTGTGCGCTATTTCACTGATGATCCTTGGTATCAGCGGAATGCCAAGCACAAAGAGCTCATGTGCAATGCGGTGATAGGTGACTGCCGTCATGCTGGGGTAGCAAAATATGGCCTCACTCACGTGAAGCGTGGCCGGATCACCATCATAGGCTGCTTTGGCATCCAGTGCGAGCTGTTGTTTAATCCCGGGCAATTTCCGTATAAAGGATTTGGCCAGCGTCTTTGATCTTTCCTTACAGTCGCTGCACTGCTGACCGGGTTCATGGCAGTAAAAGCAAAAGCCGCGGTTTATCTGCGTTATGAGAATTGACAGCGCATTATTGAGCCGGGCACCCGTTAAATAGTGCAAAGTTTCGCTACGTATTATGGATTCTCCAAAATACCCGGGAAAAATGATCTCCCGCAGTATATCAACCAGCTTCTGCAATTCGGCTGCTGAAGGCAACTCCATCTTGTGCCACGGAATGTGGTACAGATCGGCGTTGCTGCTCAGGTCGCAGAGCTGTTCCACGACTTTCTCAAAATCATCGTTTTCCTTCATACATATAACTTGAAAAGATCTGTACTCAGATAGCGTTCGCCCGTATCACAAATTATGGTTACAATCGTCTTGCCGGAATTCTCAACCCTGCCGGCCAACTGCATGGCAGCAAATACATTGGCCCCTGAAGAGATTCCGCAAAGGATTCCCTCTTCCTTCATTATCCGCCGCGCAGTATTCATGGCATCATCTTCCGAAACCTGGATGATCTCATCAATAATCGACATATTCATCACATCAGGAACAAAACCTGCGCCAATACCCTGAATCTTATGCTTGCCCGGTTCTCCGCCCGACAAAACAGGGGAGAGCTGCGGCTCAACAGCAACAATCGTAACCTCACTTTTCTTGTGCTTCAGCACTTCGCCTACACCCGTGATTGTTCCCCCCGTACCAACGCCGGCAACGAAAATATCGACAGTACCATCGGTATCGTTCCATATTTCGAGCGCGGTGGTTTTACGATGCTTTTCAGGGTTTGCCCGATTCGAGAACTGAAAGGGAATATAGGAATTTGGCGTCATTTCCTGCAACTCACGGGCTTTCGCAATAGCGCCTTTCATTCCCATGTCCGCAGGAGTCAGCACAATTTCACCACCCAGCGCCTTGATGAGCAACCTCCGCTCCAGGCTCGCACTCTCAGGCATGGTCACCATCAGCTTGTACCCCCTTTCGGCGCAAATCATGGCAAGGCCAATGCCCGTGTTACCGCTGGTAGGCTCAATAATTGTGGTGCCCTCCTTAATAAGCCCCTTTTCCTCCCCATCCTCAATCAGCGCCAGCGCCAGCCGGTCTTTCACCGAATAGGAGGGATTCAGCGATTCAAGTTTCACCAGAATCCTGGCGTTAAGTCCCGCCGACAATCGGCCAATCTCAACCAGCGGCGTATTGCCAATAAGCTGGCTTATGCCTGAGAATATTTTCATAGACAATGTTTTTAATTACAACCATGTAAACAATCTACATGAATGATAGTTTCAGGCTTCGTACTATCACCCTGACAGCCTAGCGAGATAGATTTAAACAACTAATTACTAGAATATTACTTAACGAACCGACAATCAGTAATAATGGTAATTTGTTCTGTAATTTAGGTATGTGCTAGAAATTTATTACACCGAATTTTGCATCGTAGAATTTTAAATGAATACGACAAAATATGAGTAAGGATATTTTTTGCAGGAGTTCCTGCAAAATTTATTAAAACAATTTAAACAGAAACAAAATGAAAAGGATATCGATTTTAGCGGTAACTTTCCTGGTGTTTTTGGGACAATCAAATGGCAGAACGTGGTTTTGTTGCTTTGGCATTTGACCCATCCTATACTGGCGAAAGCTCCGGTGAACCACGCAATATCGCATCGCCCGATATCAATACAGAAGATTTTAGTGCTGTAGTCGATTTTCTTGGAATACAGAAAAATATTGACCGAAATAAAATCGGCATCATCGGCATTTGTGGTTTTGGCGGTTTTGCCTTAAACGCTACTGCAATCGACAAACGCATAAAAGCAGTGGCTACTTCCACAATGTACGATATGACGAGAGTGATGTCAAAAGGATATAATGACGCCGTAACATTGGAACAACGCACAAAAATGCTGGAGCAACTAGGACAACAACGTTGGAAAGATGCAGAAAATGGCACATTTGCTTATGGACCGGAAGGCAATAAAGCGTTAAAAGGAGATGAACCACAATTTTTAAAAGAATATTACGATTATTACCGAACTGAAAGAGGATTCCATAACCGTTCGGTAAATTCGGGAAATTCATGGACCGCAACTACTCCCATATCATTTATGAATATGCCCATCTTAACGTACATCAAGGAAATATCGCCAAGACCCGTTTTGATTATTGCAGGCGAAAATGCACATTCCCGCTATTTCAGTGAAGATGCTTACAAAGCCGCCAACGAACCTAAGGAGTTAATGATCATTCCGGGTGCTGTTCACGTTGATTTGTACGACAAATTGGATGTGATTCCCTTTGACAAATTGGAATCATTCTTCAATGAGAATTTAAAATAGAAGCCTGTTGTCTTTCAGCCACTTTAAGAAATGGCGGTGTTTTACTTTAAGAAATGGCGATATTCTGTTATGGCTTCAGCGGTTCAGGCTTGCAACCGTAACCCAGTTGATACATTATGTCTAGCCTGTCGTTCAGTATTACACCGCCGGTTGCTTTTCCCTCTTTCATGATTAAAACCAGTGTCTCAAGCCATGAAATTTTCTTATTTGTGGCAGGAATGGCAGGGTACAGATCCCATGTTTTTGAATGCGTACCTGTAACAAGTCCAAATGCCAGGACTGAATCCCCTTTTGCCGATATCATCAGCAGTTCAAAATGATAATCGGGGAATACTTCCCTGAAACCTGCATGCACCTTTTTATGCATTTCATAGCCTTCCGGCGAGAAGAGGAAACCTGTATGATCCATCCAGTCAGTCTGGTTCTGGACCTCAATGAATTTTTTCACAACTGCAATATTCTTATCGGCAGTTGATGATTGTGCACACACAGTGATAGCTCCTGCAAGAGCAAGCAAAATAAAAACAACTCTTTTCATGATGAATAAATTTTATGGCTAATAAAAAAATCCCCAAACAAAATTGGTGGTCCAGGTTTCAGGCTCAAAGGTTGCCTGATCAGCGTGAAAGCAAATCGTTAGCCAAAAAAGTATCTTGCGTAATAAAGTGGGACTAAAATACTAAAAATTTCTGCTTTTTCCAAACATTTCATACATTTCTTTCATCCGGTCGGCGAGTGTTGTTTTGGCTATATATGCCATTGTATCCGTAAAGGGACTTTAATGAAGAAATATTTCTCTTTTATGAGTTAGTATTTCTAAATTTATGGATAAATGATAAAACACATCAGTCATCCATAAGCACTTAAGAATACGTACAAGAAAATTCAACCGATTATTTTTTCCATGACTTTCCTGGGATTGATTACTCTATATGGATTCAATACAATATGTTGCCGAATACAACCTACTATGTGCGGGCTTTTGCGGAAAACAGCCATGGAGTAAGTTATGGAGAAGAACTCGCCATTACAACAGGAGCGGTATTTACGCCTGATGTCCCTACATTCGACCTCGAAGTATAATTTGATAATTATTTACCCAGCGAAGCTAATGAAATCACATTTATTTCATCTGGGCGACGATAGCTCATTCCTGTTCCGGTAATTATGTTTAATGATTTCGGCAAATCCATTTTGGCATTATCTATATTTCCGGCAAATCTTTTAAGATTTTCTGCAGCTTCGTCAATATATCCTACACCGAGTTTTATTTCAAAAGCGGCATAATCACCATTGCGCTTCTGAACAATAGCATCCACTTCGTAACCATACGAATCGCTATAATGTAAAACGTTGGCGTCGTTTGCTTTGGCATATACATTTAACTCGTGTGTTGCCAGTGACTCAAACAAAAATCCTGTATATTTTAAATCTTTTATCAACGATTCCTTCTCCAATCCCAATGCTGCTGCTATCAACGAAGTGTCACACAAATGTCTTTTGGGCGATTTACGCAAAAACGCCGACGAACGAATATGCGGATTGAATGCTGGTTGTTCGTACAAAATCATTAACCGCGACAGAGCATCCAAGTATTCTGATATTGTGTTTCGAGACAAATCATTTTTATCAGAAATTTTAACATCCTTCTCTAATGTTTTATTATCAACCAGTGTGGCTGTGTTCCTTGCCAATGATCGTAATAAACTGCGCACTTTTATTGGGTCGCGCTTAATTCCCGAAACTCTGCTCATATCCACTTCACAGAGTAAATCAACATAGCCCCTGTTCATATTGAGCGCATTTTTTAAACTTCCATTCATTAATGCAGGCCATCCCCCGATCAACATTTTATCTATGATGAAATCGAGCGATATACCCGGTTCGTGGAAGTCAGTCGGAATCCCTTGCAGTAAATCTGTCATTTTAAAGGTTCCAGTGGAATAACCTAATTCCTGCCATGACATAGTGTCCATTTGCACAATAGTAAAACGCCCGGCGCCGCTATGCAGCTTGACATCATCAGTTGGATTAGCCGAACCTGTAAGTATAAATTGCCCTTTTGTCTTACGGTTGTCCACTTCATGCCTTACATAATTCCAGATTTCAGGATGTTCCTGCCATTCATCAATTAATCTGGGCGTATTCCCTGCTAATAATAGCTGTGGATTTGTAGCCATTATTACAGGTACCTGTGGGTCCCTGTCCATTTCCAGAATACTTTTTGCATACTGCGAAGCTGTTGCTGTTTTTCCGCATGACTTTGGGCCTTTTATTAGTACAGCACCCGAAGCAGACAGTTTTTCCAATAAATCAACTTCTATTATTCTTTCTATGTAACTCATAAATAGCCATCTAATTTCAATACAAAGATATAAACAATTTCCAATTGTGCAAAATTAAGGATTTTTGTTGTGCAATAATTAGAATTTTTGTTGTGCAAAATATAGGATTCACGTTGTGCAAAAATCAGGATTATTGCTGTGCAGTTTAAAGCATCTGTAAATTATGCTTTGAGGCGTTACGCTATAAAGTATAATTTGAACCATGAAACAGCTATTTATAACTACATGAATGGCATTACTTTAATGTCATGCAACTTTATGAAATGGCGGTGCGCTAGAATTATTATCCACAAAATCTTGACAAATATTTGGATATTTTATAATTTAGTTCTGCTCTATGTAATTGGAACCTCCCAAAATATTGTTTTGAACCTTAAAATTCATAAAATCATGAAACACATTATTGCCGTTCTCTTTGCTATAATTTTGGTTTCCTGTAATAGCCAGAAAGAGAACAAAATTGATTACGGATCCAATCAGGCTGTTGGAAAATATGCCGATGTAAACGACATTAAAATCTATTATGAAACTTATGGAGAAGGTGAACCATTGTTGCTTTTGCATGGCAATGGCGGCTCAATCGAAGGTTTCATTAACCAGATCCCTGAATTATCAAAGCATTTCAAAGTTATTGCTGTTGACAGCAGAGCACAGGGAAGGACTACTGATTCTGACCAGGAGATTACCTATGCACTCATGGCCTCTGATATGGCAGGACTGATCGATAAACTCAATCTTGGAAAAGTTAACGTAGTTGGCTGGAGTGATGGGGGTATTATAGGGTTGGAATTAGCGTATGCCTATCCCGAAAAGGTTCTAAAAGTTGTAACATTCGGAGTGACTCGTCCTGAAATAGCTTTACAGTTTTTTGGTTAGTACTGTATTGACTATTCCGGTGAAAGTAGTCCAGTGATTCCGGATGTTGGGGAGGGAGTAGAATGCTCTGGAAGCGTATTCTATGACTT
>CALCQV010000033.1 GCA_937894795.1 uncultured Bacteroidales bacterium | reverse complement strand
CTGCGCAATGGCTCCGCGTAACTTCATGAAGATACGCGGAGCCATTGCGCAGACTGCCAGTCCGGCCTTGGCTTACCAGAAGAACTTCTACTACAGGAGTTCACTCTTTGGCGGGCAGCAGGCCAGTTTCCTGCCCGATGTAATACCGCCCTTTGAGCTCAGGCCACAGTTTGTTACCGGCTATGAATCGGGCATTACCCTTGGCTTTCTTGATAACCGCATAGACGTTGATTTCACCTGGTATTACCAGCACTCCTTTGATCAGATCCTGAGCCTGCCGTTACCGGTAAGTTCGGGGTCAAACAACATCATCATCAACAGGGGCGAACTCTCAAACCGGGGCTTTGAGATCATACTAAACACTGTTCCCGTAAAGAGCGGTCACTTTATCATGAAAACGGGCCTTAACTTCGCCCGCAACAGGAATCGTATTCTTAGCCTTGGCGGATATTCAAATGCTTATCACCTTGCCGATATATGGGGTTTGAATGGTCCGGCCATGGAACTATACGAAGGTGACGAATACGGTACCATAACCGGCTATGATTATGTGTATGATGCCCAAGGCAACCGGATACTCAATGATGAAGGAACCCACTACAAGATAACCGATACCCGCGTGCCAATAGGCAATGCCTCACCCGACTTCATTGGTGGCTTTACCACTGAATTTATCTACAATAATTTCAGACTCAGCACACTGATAGATACCAAGTGGGGTGGCGACATATACAGCGGATCGTATGTAATTTCCCAACAAACAGGCCAAAGTCCCTCTACACTTCTGGAACGTGACGGTGGCGGACTGCCCTATACCGATCCGGATGGCATTACCCGTAATGTGGGTGTTATTCTGGAAGGAGTATATGAAGACGGAACCGTGAACGACAAGGTGGTACATTACTATTACAAGTACCTGCCCAATATGGGCGGTTGGGGTAAATTCGTTTCCACCCCGGGTATCCTTGAAAACACCTGGGTGAAGATGCGTGAGATTTCACTCAGCTACACAATGCCCGAAGCACTCATACAGAAAACCGGGGTATTCAGGAGCTTAACACTCTCACTGGCCGGCAGAGACCTGTTTTATATCTATACCACGCTCCCCGACAAGATTAATCCGGAAGGGATTATGGGTTCAGGCAATGCGCAGGGATTTGAATGGGCCTCTTTCCCGGGTGTTCGTTCAATTACCTTCGGGGCAAGCGCCACTTTCTGAGGCCTTGTAAACAGCAACAGTAAACATAGCAACACAAAACATAGCAACACAAAACATAGCAACACAAAACATAGCAACACAAAATACAAAGCTTTCAATATATACCAATACCGAAAAAGACCAATCGCATGAAACTCCAATATTTTATATTTATACTTATTACTGTCGCACTCCTGGGTTCCTGTCGCAAGGATTTTGAAGAGATTGACACCAACCCGCAAGGTTTCACCACGGCCGGTGACGGACCGCTCTTCAATGGCATTGTACAATCGTTGCTTCCCACGTGGAATGAGCAGTTTTATGTGAACAACGAGATACTGTATGCCCAGACACAGCAAGCCGCCCTGACCAAGGCCGCCTGGGGGAACTACACCCAGGGTACCGAAGATATGTGGTCAAATTACTATAAGACACTGCCGGCCATCAGGGAACTGGAAAAACGATTCGCCACCTATCCCGAATCACCATCCACCACCAACATGAAGGCCATGCTGATGATTGTCAAGGCCTTCAAGACATTCCGACTTACCGATATATTCGGCGACATTCCCTACAGTGAAGCGGGGTATGGCTATCAGGACCTGGGGAAACTGTATCCGGTGTACGATGATCAGCGCGATATATACCTATCCCTCCTGGAGGATCTTGCATGGGCTGCCGAGAACATCAACGATACGGCCGCTGTGGCGGAACCCTACACCACCTTCGCCAACTTCGACAAGCTGTTCAACGGTCGCCGTGATATGTGGCGCAAGTTTGCCAATTCACTCAGGCTGCGCTATGCCATGCGGATGGTAGAGAAGGAACCTGCACTCGCCTCTGATATCATAGGAGAGGTTATCGGCAACAACCTGCCGGTACTATACGGGTACGACTTTATAACCCCGGTGCTTGAAAGTGCCTGCATCTGGCCGGGAGCCAACGGCTTCTCCAATGAAAGCGTCAGCTGGTCGTTCCGTGAACACAATGGCCTGCGCATGGGCACCACCATCTGGCAGCAGTTCTCGTCAACGGATGACCCTGCCGGTTCAGGCATCTTTGACCCCCGTGCCTATATATTTTTTGAAGGCGACCAGAATGAACAGTGGATTCCCTTTCCACAGATTCCTGAACCCGGTACCCCATCCGCCCAGGGCATCCCCTATGGCGGACACCGTGACGACAATGGCAACTACCACATAAAAAACAATGTAAATTACTCCCCCTTCAACTTCTTCATCATTGCCGATGAAGACAATATGCCCGTGATACTGATGACCGGTGCCGAAATCCACTTCATAAAGGCGGAAGCCTACCTGAGGGGTATTGGCGTGGCCGCTGACCCTACAGCCGCCGACATTGAATACATGAACGGCATCAACGCCTCAGTGGAATGGTGGATGCAACTGAGTGACCGGCTCAGACTCCCTATCTCGGGCGTGAAGTTTACCGATAAGATCACCATTCCCCAGAACCTTTCGGCCGCCTCCGTGCTCATGAAATTCGGTTCATGGAATGCCACCAGTGACGAAGAAAAACTACGGTTTATCCATACCCAGCGCTGGATAGATGCCTTCAGACAACCCTGGGAGGCCTATGCCGAAATGAGACGTACACGCATGACTCCCCGCCAGGGAGAAGCACCTGCTCACTTCAGAATGCCTTATCCACCCTCTGAAATTCAATACAACCTGGCAAACATGAACAATGCGAAAGCCAAACAGGGTGGCGATGACCCCTCCGTAAAAATATGGTGGATTCCATAAACGGATTGCATTCTTAAGAGAAAAACCACGATCTTTAATACAGAGAAAAATCACGATCTTAAATACTTAGCAAAACCCGGACCTATGAAAAACAAAACCCTCAAAATCAGTTTTACGCTGCTGATACTGCTGTTTTCATCCTTTGGCAGCATGAAAGCGCAAACAAATCAGTACCTGCATTACGACTGTTCCAATTTTGATTATGCAATACTGGAAAACGCATCCCAATACATTGCCAATGCACCCGGCTTTACCATTGCCGGCTGGTTTTATGAGGATCAGTTGAGCTATG
>CALCQV010000032.1 GCA_937894795.1 uncultured Bacteroidales bacterium | reverse complement strand
AGTTTGCACCGCTTGCAAGGATCTCAGATAGTGTGGATCCCGAGCTGGAACTTGCATTTGTGGCGTAGTTTGTCCGCTGATTCCCCTGTCAATGTATGGCCGCCCGGCAAAGAAAACACTGTCAGTTGGTTTCCAGAATTCAGTAATAGAGTTACCCATAAAGACTACCCTATGCTCTCCTGGTGTAAGCCTTGGAAGGGCGCTGTTTTCAGCAGCATACTTCTGGAAATTGGCCCAGTCATTCAGTGAAGAGTTCTGGCTAAACAGATCATTGGAAAAGCCTGCCCAGGCTAGCATTGAAATAATTGCAGACATAATATTCTTGAAATTGAAAACTCTCATTATTGCCGGTTTTATCTGATTCAGGCTCTTATACCTTACTGCAAAGTAAATGATTCTTAGCGTAACTTGCTAACCGACAGTTATTGATTTATAATTTTCAAAAAAATATTCTTTTTTTAGGCCGGTATTGTTGACATTTAAAAAAATAGTATAGATTTGCACCAAATAATACTTTCAAGTAGCATTTAATGAAGTTAAGCAAAACATCAGAGTATGCACTTCGAATCCTTTCATACATGGCAAAGGATCCGTCGCAGTTATACACAGCAAAACAGCTGATTGAAACACTACATATTTCTGATAAATATCTACGTCAACTAATGACCGGCCTAACTAAATCAGGTTTAATTTACAGTATTCAGGGGCGTGATGGCGGATATTCATTTGCAAAAAAACCGACTGAAATCTTTTTGTCAGATATTGTTGATTCAGTTGAGGGTATGAACAGATATACAGGTTGTATACTGGGTTTTGAACATTGCAGTGATGATAATCCTTGCGTGATGCATAAAGTATGGGTTGAAGCCCGTAAAGAGTTTATTCAAACTTTCACGACCAAGACACTTGATAAGCTTAATCTTGAGGGAGTTAATAAGTTCTAATTTTTTTATCGTTAAATGCTACCTTATAATAGTATATTAATCACTTAACACACCAATTTTTTATGAAGCAATCATTACTTGACAAATTCATGAGCAGAAAAGGGCTTTACACATCCTTCTGGATTATCGCACTTATCATGGTCACTATGCTGATTTATTACACGGCAAATCTGCAGAAAGAGGTTCCTCCCATTCCAAAAGAGGTTAAATCAGTAAGCGGAGAGGTCCTTTACACTTATGATGATGTTATTGCCGGTAAAGGTTATTTTCAACAGTTTGACCTTATGGATTGGGGTACCATGCTGGGTATGGGTGCCTATATGGGTCCGGATTTTTCTACAGACTTTATGCACTATCGTGCAGAATACCTTTATGATTATTATGGAAAAGAGCTTTACTCCAAACTTAATAAGGAACTAACTGAAATAGAAAGAGGGGCAGTAAAGGAAAGAGTGAAACAAGACTTTCGGCAACAAACAAAATTGCTGGAAGGTACTACTGTTTATACTGATGCTTCAGCTGCTGCTTACAAGAGCAATGTGGCCTATATCACCAAATTATTGGTGGAAGGTGATCCTGAACGTGCTTTCAGAGGTGGAATCATCCGTCCGGATGAGGCTGTTAAGATTGCTGCCTTTATTGATTGGGCTCAACTTGTTGCTTCATCTTACCGGCCGGGGACTGATCGAACCTGGTCAAATAACTGGCCACCTGAACCCATGATTGATCAGGACCTCACTTTCTTGTCGCATAAGATATCCCTATGGGAGTTCCTTATTCTATGGACCCTCACTATTGTTGTTGTTTTCCTTGCCTATGAATATCTTTTCAAAAAAGAGGAAAATGAAAAACTTGAAGAACCACTTAAGATAACTTCACTTTTCCGTTCTCAAAAGAAACTTCTCAAGTATATTCCAATCGTTGGTGCCCTGTTTTTAGTACAATTGATCTTAGGCGGTTATCTTGCGCATCTTTATACTGAACCTACCAAAGATTTCATCCTTTCACAGTCGTTGATTCCATTCAATGTTCTTCGTTCCATGCATACTCAGCTGGCTATTTTATGGGTTGCCGTTGGTTGGCTTGTTGGTGGACTGCTTATTGCACCTTGGGTTGCAAACCGCGATCACAAGTATCCCTGGTTGGTTGATATTCTCTGGATCTCTTTACTTGTTGTGGCAGTTGGAAGTATCATCGGCCTATATATGGGTGCTACCGGACAAATGCGTGAAACATGGTTCTGGTTGGGTAATGAAGGACGGGAACTGATTAATCTGGGCCGTTTGTGGGATATTGGACTCGTTATAGGTCTTGTATTCTGGTTCCTTCTTATTATCTCACTTATACGTAAGGCTGCAACCAATAATCCTATTGTTAGCACCATTATCTGGTCATCCTTTGCCATCGCTACTCTTTATATTGCCGGTATGATGCCCATTCATAAGATCATGCCTAACTATACCGTTGATGATTATTATCGCTGGTGGGTGATTCATCTTTGGGTTGAGTTGACATTTGAATTGTTTGCAGCTGGTGTTATTGCCTTCTTTACTGTATCCCTCGGTCTTATTACTCATAAAACCGCTGTTAGAGTCATGTTCTTTGAACTTTTCCTGATTTCATTGAGTGGAACGCTGGGAGTGGGACATCACTACTGGTGGCAAGGGCTTGATGAGTATTGGATTGCCATTGGTGGTATATTCTCGGCACTTGAACCATTGCCTCTAGCGCTTATGATCATTGAAGCCTGGAAGAACAAGCGTGAGCGGATTCATTCAGGTGAAAACTTTGACTTCTCAGTCCCCTTCATGTGGATTGCAGGTTCGGCAGTCTTGAACTGGATAGGCGCCGGCTTCTTTGGTATGGTAATCAATACCCCTACCATAAGCTACTATTCACATGGAACATACCTTATCATGCCTCATGGACATGTGGCACTGCTGGGTGCATTCGGTTATATTTCCATTGCATTTCTCTATATGACCTCAAGAGCTAATGCGCTTGCCGGGAATCTTGTTTGGGATGATAAACTTAGCAAAATTGGATTCTGGTCACTGACTATTGGAGCCCTGCTGTTTGCTATTCCTACTTACATTATTGGAATGCACCAAACTGAAACAGCAATGGAAATGGGCTATTTCTATACTCGTACACGTGAAGCCGTTGAATCAATGAAAGGCTGGATGTGGGCCCGTACTGTTCCAGATGCCCTGATGATCATTGGCGGACTGGTGATTTTCTACGACCTGGTGCAGAAAACCTATCTGGCAAAAAAGAGAGCATAACTTCTCTGAAGCAATAACTACCGGTAAATTACCTGATAACCGACCTTTTCAACATTACCGGCACAAACGAAAAACCACTTACTTTTGTAAGTGGTTTTTTCTTACCCGGTACGCGGTATTCAGTAAAACCAAATTCCATTTATTGCCTTCACGCATAGTTTGATTATAATGACTTCAAAGACAGCAGTATTTCTTGTTAATACAGGCACACCTGATAGTCCGCAGGTATCTGACGTTCGCAAATACTTGCGTGAATTTCTGGGTGATGGGAAAGTTATTAATATGCCATGGCTATTCAGGAAGTTATTGGTAAATGGAATTATTGCACCAATAAGAGGTCCAAAATCAGCTAAGCTATATCAAAAAATATGGACTCACGAAGGTTCGCCACTGCTTTTAAACAGCAGGAAATTTGGTGATGCACTCCAAATAGCCCTCGGTGAAAGTTATTCTGTTTTTGTAGCAATGCGTTATGGCAATCCTTCCATGAAGAGTGCAATTCTAAAAGCATCTGAACTGAAATGCAACCAATTTATACTGGTACCTTTGTATCCTCAGTATGCTGATTCCACTACGGGCACTATCGTTGCAGAATTTAACCGCTTGGTTAATAAATATACACCACAGGCTGAAACGACCATCATTGATCCTTTTTTCAGCAATAAAGGTTTTATTGATTCTTTTGCAGCCAAGATCAAGGAAACAAACCCCGGTTTATACGATCATATTATATTTTCATTCCATGGACTACCTGTCAAACAAACGGAGAGGATGCACCCCGGTTATACCTGTAATGAAGCTAACTGCCTGATTACATACAGCGGCCATAATTCCAGATGTTACTATGCTTCATGCTATGCAACAGCAAGAATGATAAGTGCGGCATCAGGACTGAATGAAAACGGCTATATGGTGTGTTTCCAAAGCCGCTTAGGCATGAATTGGCTTAAACCATATACTGATGACGTTTTAAAAGAAAAAGCCGCCACAGGGGCTAAAAAGCTGCTTATTGTCAGTCCTTCTTTTGTAGCCGATTGCCTGGAAACTATTTATGAACTTGGAATAGAGTATAAACATCTCTTCATGGAGAGTGGTGGTGAGGATCTGACAATGGTTGACAGTCTTAACGCTGACCAATCCTGGGTGGAAACTATGTCGTCAATTATCATAGACCATACCTAACAACCGGGTAGCTGAAATACTGCTGTAATACCTTGGCCTACTGAAATTATTCGCAATATACGCTCTCGCCAATGGCTCTACTCCCCCACTCCCAGGGTCTCAGCAATTTCTCTGCCTTGTTTGATACGGTCACTCATTCCAATTCCATTACGGAGGTTTCCTCCAATGATGAGACCCGGGAATTGCTTTTGCAGTCGGTTGACTGTTTCAAGTCTTTCACCGGTACTTAGTCCATATTGCGGTATGGCATGTTCATATCTTGTGATCTTGAGCAAATCGGGCTTAAACTCCCGCAATCCGGTCATATCCGTCACTTCACGTGCAAGTATAGCCTTTATCTCTTCGTCGGGCAGATCAACCATTTCGGGTCTTCTTACACCTCCCATAAATACGGATAACAGTGCCCCGTTTTCAGGTGCCCTGCCTGTAAGGAATGACGACAAGAAAAGAATGCCAAGAACATCCCTTTTTTCTATAAATGGAACAAGTCCTCCAAACGCATCCAATGGGATTCCATCCCATTTACTGAAACCAATACTAGCCTGAAGAACTCTGGCATAAAGCAGGTTATCTACACTTTTTGCATCTGATTCACGTATGAATGGTAATATTTGCCCTAATTCATGTGAACCTGAAGTAGTGATGACATAGGGTGAAGAGATTTCAACTTCTTCATCACCATAAATGCCTCTGGTCAAATAACCGTTGTTATTATTCTGATTGTATTTCTTCAATCCTTCGTTGCATGGATTGACAACCGCATTAGAGAAATTCAGAAGAATATTTTCTTCACCTATTCTTTTAGACAATGCCTGAATAAGATTGGAAATACCCCCTTTTATAGAGAATACATCACCGCTGGCTTTCCTGGCATGTTCATCCTTTTTCTCAAATCCCTTACGAATGGCACCGCCAATAAAGCTACCATACTTTTGCTCAAGGTTGTAGAGTTTAGGCATGGCATATCGTGTTACCAGGTAAGAAGGATCACCTGAATAAATTCCAAGGATAAAGGGATCAACTGCATAGTTGAGGAAGCTTTTCCCCATACGTCTGATTACGAGTTCAGCCAAGGTCTCATCAGGATTTGTCCCTCTTGATCTGAAAGGTTCTCCAAGTATTCTTATTTTATCCTTAGTAGTAAAGAGTGGGGTGTTAATGGCTGCTTTAAAGCCTGAAGGCATGGGCTGCCAGGCACTGCCTTTCCAAATCCAACGTTTTTTGGCAGCAGCATTGGCTATTTCAAGCTCGCACAGATCACCTAATTCATCAATTAATTCCCTGGTTTGAGGTTGTGATAATACGCCTGTATTGGGGCCGGTTTCATAAACAAATCCTTGCTCTCTATGGGTCGAGATCACTCCTCCTTTTTGTGATGATTTATCAACTATTACAAAGTCTATTCCCCTCTTTTTCAGATAGAAGCCAACTGTTAGACCTGTTATACCGGCACCAATAATTACTACTTGCTTTTCTACTCTTTTCATTTATTTCAAATTGATTTTGAGAACTTCTTGTCAGATGGCGTTGCCAGGGCGGGATCAAAGGCTACTGCAATGTTTCTGATAAAAAACCTGCCCTTTGATGTAATGGTAACACCTTCATCATTTACAATCAAAAGTTCATCAGCTACCAGATCTTCAACTTTCGTAGGCTCAAATGATGTGATTTGCTTCAACTGATCAACGGTTATTGCAAAGCGTTCAGCTATCTCTGTCCATAACATGAATCGGTTGCACATCAAGTGATTGATTACTTCACGAATAACCGTTTCATTAAAACTTAACCTGTAACCCTTCTCAACCGGGAACTCCCCCTGCCCTATTTTATGTACATATTCATTGATATCTTTTGTGTTTTGAATATATGAATCGTGGAGCTGGCTTATGGATGAAACTCCAAACGCATATACCTGTCCTGTGGTACGACGGGTGCAATAGCCCTGGAAGTTACGGTGTAATTCGTTTTTCTGCAGTGCCAGAATAAGTTCATCATCACCTTTGGCATAGTGGTCCATTCCTATATCACTATAACCATTCTCATTCAATAGTGTGAATGCCGACTCAAACATACGTATTTTGGTTTCAGCATCGGGCAGCCCAGCTCTCTCCAGTGCTAATTGATACTTTTTAAACCATGGCACATGGGCATATGAGAAGGTAACAATCCTATCGGGCGAAAATGTTATTGCCTTGCTAATGGTTTCAGTAAAGCCTTCTGGTGACTGTAGTGGCAGTCCGTAAATAAAATCAAAGTTGATTTTGATTTTTGGGTCCAGACTTCTCAAAAAGCTTGTTATCTTTTCTAAAGGCAATTTTGATGGCTCCCTGTTTGCTGTCTTCAACACTTGAGTGTTAAAATCCTGTATACCCAAGCTGAACCGGTTAAAGCCACTCTTCACCAGTCTTTCCATATACTCTTCAGTAAGATGAGCCGGATGACATTCAATGGCAATCTCAGGGTTTTCAATGAATTCGAATTCATCGAAAATCAACTTGTTGATGGCTTCAATATACTCCACAGGTATGGCATTAGGAGTACCTCCACCGTAATGAAGTTGAGATACTTTACGTGATGGGTCAAGTAACTCACGTACCATCTTAATCTCCTTTAACAAAGCCTGAACATAGTCTTCAACTGAATTTGCTTTCGGATACTTTACTGAGTTGCAACCACAATAAAAGCAAATCTTATGGCAATAAGGTATATGTACATAGAGTGAAATGTTAGTCATCTGCGAATTATTCGAAGCAGTTAAAAGCTGCTTAAACCCTTCGCTGTCAATATCTGAGTTGAAGTAGTTTGCTGGTGGATAACTGGTATATCTGGGTAATGATTGATTGTATTTGTCTAGAAGTTGTCGTGGTATCATTAAAATTATATTTTTTGATCTTTAAATGATAAAAGTTAAGGGTTCATTGACTTTGCATCGATCATGGATGGATTACATTGTTCGCATGCAAATCAGGATCCTGTTTTATGGATTATATTTTCTTTGGGTAAAATCTCAGCATTCTCATCTGCGATCATTGTCTTCATTAAACTTGCTTCTCCGCTCAGCTTTTCCCGATAGAGGAATGGCAAACTTATCAAAACACACGCAGCTACAATTGATTCTATTATCACCAATCCTCTGAAAGAAAGAATATCTGCCAGTTTTCCGCTTAATATGGTAATAATCAGACCGCTAAGATGTGTGATTACTATTTGAATGGTAAAATCGGTCCCTTCTCTTCCTTTGCGAACCACATCCATTGAAATGGTATATATTGCAACAGACGACATGCCATAAGTCACCCAAAGCAGAACTACAGCAGTATACAGATACATCTTCGACATGTTGCCACTCAACAGCCACACAAAAAACAGAGTAGTAAATAAGCTCAGGGCAGAGAAGATGTACAAGCTGTTTCTTCGTCCTATCTTTCTGATAATAAGACCGGCGAAAACAGCACTTATGGCGCCGCTGGCGGTTCCACAGATACCTGAAATAATGCCAATCTGTTTAATATTGAATCCCTGGTCTACCAGAAAAGGCTTTACTAATGAGAGTATTCCAATAATTCCTGAATAGAAGAAAAACAGCAGAATAAGTCTTCTGAAGATTCCTTTCTGACGGAAAAATAACCCTATGTCCTTCATGCTTGCCGGCTGATAAATTGCATTGTGCTCAGCTTCGCTTAACTCCTTATGATGGCCATGGGAGCACGACTTTTGTTCAATAACCTGATATTGATTTCTTACTTTTCTCTTTCGGTGAAACCAATGTCCATGAAATGCTATTCCTTCTTCAGTGTCATCATCCGCCGTATCCTTTTGCTTATAGAAGTATAGAGGAATCAATGCAATCAGAACAAAACCGGCAAGGCATATTAATAGGCCGTTCCATCCAAAATAATGATAGATTATCAGCAACAGCCCACTGCCGGCCATTGTTCCAAGGAAAGAACCGGCTGATTGCATACTATTACCCAAGCTTCTTTCCTTTCTTTTCAGAACTCTAATGGCAAAGGCATCAGTGGCGATATCCTGGGTTGCAGATGCAGTGAATGCAATAAGCATCAATGTAATAATTAACTTAAAATCAAATTTAAGGTCAAAGAATCCAATGCTCAATATCACAATAGCATAAAGCAGTTCAGATGAAAATATCCAACGTTTGTAGTTGGAAACAGAATTGCCAAATCTATCAACCAATGGTGCCCAGAGGAATTTGAATATCCAGGGTAACTTTATTAGCTGCAACAAGCCAATCATAGCCAATGAATAATTCTCCTGCCGCATAATAACCGGCACAATGGTGGAGAAAAAGCTCATTGGAATGGACTGAGCAAGGTAAAGACTGAGCAGTGTTGAATATTTTCTCATGTCACACTTATTGGAGATTCTTGTTACTTTATAGGAATTATAACATTGGCACCTAACTGTACCGGCTTTCCTACCTGTACAAACGATTTGCCCAGGGATGTAAAGTAGAATGAATGGTATTCCTCATTTAGAATATTCTTGGCCCATAAGTCAATGCGGGTATATTTGGTGAGGAAAGATATCTTCCCGTTGACCATGCTATAATAATCCTGCGATGCTGTATTTTCTTCATTCCAGTATATCTTACCTTGTCCCTGATAATTCGCAAAGAAGACTATTTTCTGAAGACCGCGTTTATTAATATTTAGAGCCCAATCAGCGCCTACCTGCAATGTATTACCTGGTGCGTAGGGGATGTAGTTTCCTTTATAGTTGATTTCAGCGGTACGTTGGTACTCGGTAAACCTGGCCTCGGTAAAACCATAGCTGGTATAAATGGAGAAATTCCTGAATGGTTTGGCAATAATCTCAGCTTCAAAGCCTTTGCTGACTGAATGTCCGGCATTCTTAAGCATTGATCCTTGTCCACTGGGCACAGGTTGATATATCTGCTGGTCTTTCCAGTCGATATAAAAAGCGCTAAAGTTCATCAATAGGGCCTTCTGGAAGAAGATGGTCTTGATTCCGGCTTCATAATTCCAGCTGAATTCAGGTTTGAAGCTTCTGTCTTCCTCACTTTCAAAGGTTGTGTTGAAGCCTCCTGTTTTATAACCTTTAGCAACTGTTGCGTAAGTTGATACCTGATTATTGATGTTATATGATAAGGATGCTTTGGGTAGTACTTCAGTATAATTTACCAAACCGCGTGAATCATCAACTGTTTTCTGAACACCGGCAGTTACTGTGTTATAGAAGTAATCCTGAATGGCTTCTTCATAATCAAACCTAATGCCTGCAGTGAATTTTAATCCTTTAACAAGCAAATCATTAATGGTTGATTCTCCAAACAGAGCCCCTCCCTTGACAATATTGTCATAATTCTTGATCCGTGATGCATCGCCCGGCAACTTATAGGCAATGATACCATCGGGGCCATAAGTTACAGTCACGTTGTCCTGCATGTATTGCAAAAAGCCAAAAGCTCCTGCAACCCATGAAATTTTATGACCAGGCTTATTTTTTATGGTGAACTCCTGCGAGAACATATTCTGGTTGGTATTCTGGTTAACAAAGAAAAGGGATTTGGCTGTGAAGTCCTGGTCAATGTTTTGATCATCCTTTAAATATTGATGACTGGTTACCGATTGTAAAATAAGGTCACTGGCTGAATGCTCAATATTAACGGCATTTGAGAGAATGTCTCTTTCATAGGAGCTGTAAAAATCATAATTAATAGGGGAGACCTCTTTCGTTTCAAGATTTATCTGGGCATATGGATACCCGCCCTGATTGCTGTGTTCATAACCAGATGTAAATTGCAGCTTGGTTCTGTCGGTTATATTATGAATCAGCTTAATCCGTGCACCAAAATATGTATCCTTGTCAACTGAAGTGCCTTCAAACTCATTGGTAAAATAACCCCCACTTCTGCCATAGAAGCCCGATGCAGAAATACCTGTTTTGGAACTTAATGGCTGGGAATGTGAGAGATCAGATCTGAAATAGCCATAATTACCACCTGATAGTGAAAGTTTGGTTTCTCTTGATTCAGTAGGATCTTTGGTATATACTTTAATTAAACCACCCATGGTATTTCTACCGTATGAAGTTCCTTGCGGACCCCGCAATACTTCTACACGGTCAATATCATTAAACTCAAAATCAAAGGCAGATTTCTCAAAATAAGGTACATTATCAACATATAAACCAATGGACGGCGAATTGATTCTTGAGCCAATGCCACGTATATATACCGGTGATGTAAGCCTAGAACCATAATCAGGCATGAAAAAGTTGGGAACAAAGCCTACCAGGTCCTTGAGTGATGAAATATTGTTGTCGTCTAAAGTCTTTGCTTTCATTAAAGTAATGGATGAAGCCAGGTTCTTGATCATCACACTGTTCTCACGTGATGACTTCACCACTATTTCATTTAAGTTGATGGTCTTTAAATCGGCTGAATCTGAAGCAGGGGCATGATATTGTGCCATTGCAAAATAGGAGATGCTTACACAACCTGTTATCAGGAATAATAGTTTTTTATTCATTGTGAATTGAGAGATTGATTTAGTAAACTGAAAATTATAATTGCCAAACTGCATGGAATTATGCAGTCTTTGCCCGATCAACGACTCATTAAGAACTGAGCAGTCTCTTTTTAAAGAAATTACGGGTATTAATTTTCAGCCTAAGGGAGGACCTCTCAATCGGTTATTATCAATAACCGTTGACTCATACAGGCTTTCAGTGTAAGAATTAGCTATGAAAATCGAATATGCCACCACAGGTTCTGTGGAGACAATTTGATTATCGGCAATTGCATTAAAATCTAATTCAAAGAGTGATGAAAACGAATCATGGTCAGAATTTAATAGTGACCCAAAATCCTTGTTATTTACTGATGAATGTGTAAAACAAGCTGGTATTAGTATCTTCCCCCAGATGCGATTCTGGTGAAAATTAATCAGGTTACCAAGATAAAACCAAAAAATAGCAGTAGCCCAGAGGACTATAAATCCCCTCTTCATAATGGCAGGTATATTTGCTGTTTTGGTCAATGGTGCTGAATTGGGGCCCAAAATTCATAAATATTAGCTAACAAAAAACAGTTTCGCACTAATTTTTATTAAATTTAGAACTATTCTAAATTACTAATGCTTTGATTTATTGAGAAATATGCTGCTTAAACAGACTTAACAATGAAAAATCACTTACTTTTCATAAACATGTATGCAACTACAAGCATGTATTATCAACGCTTTTATAACGTTCCATCAGTATTGGCAACTTTGAATATTGATTAATGCCAGATTACACAAATTGCAAATTATAGAGACCGGCATTTAGCACAAACTAAATCATTCTATTTCAATTATAGACAAACCTGCAATCACAACAGTACAGGTCGTTCCTCACATTTCTACAAACTCATAACCATTAGACATTATTGTAAGAAATCTCAGGAAATCCTCATATCTGATCACAAGTGAAGCACGGTTGTCATTCGGATGAAAACTTATTTTTGGCTGTGCCGACAAATCCTTGTCCAGAAATAGATAAACATGGTGGTCAACGTCATTTATAAGTCCGAAAGGTGACACGGATCCCGGTTTTAAACCAAGATATTTCTGCATTCGCTGCTCAGATGCAAAGGATAATTTGCCTTGTTTCAGATACTTTTCTAGATCATGAATTCCCAGTTCCTTACGGTGATCAAATATTACCAGGTAATGCCTGTTACCCTTATGATTTCGGAAGAAGAGATTCTTACAATGGGTTGTTTGCTTTATATCTTTCCAGTATTGTACCGCAATTTCTATTGTTGGTGCCGGTGGATGCTCAAAGTATTCAAATGAAATACCCATCTTTTCCAACTTCCTATACAATTGCTGATCGCCTATCATATTACTAATTATTTTCATGTCTTAATTTTAGCTGAGTACTTCTGATAATCCATTAAAGATTGCTTTAGTATCCCTTTGCTTCACCTCCAGTTCACCTCCAGTACAACTCCAGTATAACTGTTGTAAATCCCATGATTTACTGGACTTGAACTGGAGTTATACTGGAGTTGTACTGGACCTGATACAAATCAATCCCCAATAAAGTTGGAATCCAACCTTGAGGACTTTAAATCTTAACAATCATATATAATGCTTATAATCAGGCCTTAGTCATCAGGTTCCGGATACGTTCAATAGTTCTCTCTTTGCCAAGCACTGATATGATACCTGCTATACCCGGACCAAAAGCCGAACCAACCAAAGCCAAGCGTAAAGTGTTCATTACCTGTCCCATGTTCAAACCTGACTGATGAATGAAATCTTTTAAGGCAGGTTCAAACACTTCCAGTGAAAGATCCTCTTGAAATGAGATAAAATCTATGATTGATTGCAGCATTTGCGGAGTATCAGGACGCCACACTTTAGTTTTTACCTTTTCGTCATAACTAACCGGATCAATAAAGAATAATGATGCCTGTTCCCATAAATCGGGTATGAGTGTAGCACGTTCTTTAATAAGTGCCGCTACTTTTACCAGATAATTGATTTCGGTTGATATTCCTTTTCCAAGTACCTGCTCTTCAAGTAATCGGGCAATATCTATATCTCTTAATGACGAAAGATAGTGATGATTAAACCATTTGGCCTTTTCGGGGTCAAATTTCGATCCATGTTTGCCAACACGATCAATGGAGAAGGCCTGAATCAATTCATCCATCGAGAAAATTTCCTGCGCTGTTCCGGGATTCCAGCCCAGTAATGCAAGCATATTTATAAAGGCATCGGGCAAATATCCTGATTCACGGTAACCGGATGAGACTTCATGACTCTTCGGATCAATCCACCTGAGTGGAAATACCGGAAAACCTAAACGATCGCCATCACGCTTGCTTAGCTTACCATTTCCATCGGGTTTAAGCAGGAGAGGGAGGTGAGCAAATTCAGGTGCCTGCCAATTGAAATATTCATATAGTAGCACATGGAGTGGGGCAGAGGGCAACCATTCTTCACCGCGTATTACATGAGTAATCTCCATCAAATGATCATCAACTATATTTGCCAGATGGTATGTTGGCATTCCATCCGATTTAAAGAGGACTTTATCGTCCAACTTTGAAGAATGTACAATAACTTCACCGCGTATAAGATCATTTACAATAATTTCCCTATCTGCAGGAATGAGACAACGTATAACATAGGAATCCCCGTTTTTAATGCGTTGCTCCACTTCATCAGCTGGTAAAACGAGAGAATTCTTCATCTCGTAACGTGACAGGTAATCATATTGTGGAGTTGCTACTCCTTTAGCAGTTAAACGTTCACGCATTGAATCCAAATCCTCAGGTGTATCAAAAGCATAGTAGGCTTTCCCTTCATTCAAAAGCTGTTCAGCATATTCAAAATAAAGGTGTTTACGCTCACTTTGCCTATATGGTGAATGAGGGCCACCAATGCCAACACCTTCATCATACTCTATTCCGCACCATTTGAGTGCATCAATTATATATTTCTCGGCGCCCGGCACATACCTGTTTTGGTCAGTATCTTCTATTCGAAGCAAAAACTTACCATTGTTTTTTTTCGCAAACAGATAATTATACAGTGCTGTGCGTACACCTCCTATGTGTAGCGGTCCTGTTGGACTTGGGGCAAATCTTACTCTGATTTCTTTCATAACAATAATATTGGTGCAAAGATAGAAAAACAAAAAGGAGACTAAGTGATCTATATTTCTTAACACTTGTTAAAGTTGATAGTTATACTTATTGAGCAGGTTATAATTAACTAACTTTGTAGATTGTGGAACAACCATTTTTCATAAAATATTTGCACAATGGGGCGTAAGGAAAAACAGATTTCGCAGGTACCTAAATATCTGGCTGGCAGAATCTTCACTTTCCCTCTCTTACTTTATTTATTGCTTGTATTTCCTGTATTGGGATTTATGGTGCTTAAGAGCTTCCCCACATTAAAAGATAGGGGAAAACTGAATTTATCAAAGGAAGTAGTAAAACATGCTGAAGACACGTTGCAGGGTAAGGATAACCAGAATCTGGTAATTGACTTTAACCGGGGAAACGAAAA
Source organism: uncultured Bacteroidales bacterium (assembly GCA_937894795.1). Classification (GTDB taxonomy): domain Bacteria; phylum Bacteroidota; class Bacteroidia; order Bacteroidales; family Lentimicrobiaceae; genus Lentimicrobium. The sequence continues at coordinate 26,527 of CALCQV010000032.1, read as the reverse complement.
TGGCCTCAAGCTAGTTCAAACTGATGGTGATAGTACAACTACCAGTATAGCAACACCTTCAGGAAGTGAAGGTAAGGGGAATTCGCCCTTCTCTGAGTCGATGAATATGATGTTCCGGCTGGTAATATTCACCAGCCTGGTTCTGGGAATAGGCTTTAACTATCCATTCAAGAGATATTTCGGTAGAAAAAGGAAAGGGAAAAATGTAACACCCGCATTATATAGATTCTGTCGCAGGTTCCTGTTAAAAACACCGTTAATAAACGCTGGTATCGTATTGCTTGCATTCACTGTGATGCATGTTATAATGTTCATTAAAACGCAAAATCCCGGGTTGTTTAATGATGAGCTGGAGAGGAGACTATATACCAATTATCTTTTCATCTCATTGGTTGCTTCGCTGTTAAGCATTCTGTTTATTTATTTCTGGCAAAAACATCTTGTTCACATTCGGTATATTGAGTTTGTTTTTTCACGTGATGAACTTCAAAAAAGAATATTTGGAAAAAACAGTGGCAAGATCAGAAACAGGCTTTATATAGCAAGTGCTATGACTACCTTGCTGCCTCTTACTATAGTTTTGTTGTACCTGCTACTCAGCCTCACACCAATAAAAGATATGGGTGATGTTTCTTCCGGGGAATTACGGATTATGATGGGTAGATTGGTAGATATTCTGGGGCCTGATGTTGATATAAAAGACGAATTTGGCAGTTCAAACCTCTATTACATAAGCGCACTTGATAATGTCCTGATGTTCGGGGGTATAATCAGCGGAATCCTGGTAGCCTTCATCTATATTCTATTCTTCGTAAGCTGGTCAACAGCCGATATTGTGCGACCGGTAAACGAACTGGTGAGAAATATGCGGCTTACCAGCGAAGGAATGTTGGATAATTATACCATTGTCAGAACTAATGATGAGATAGGAGTGATGTCAGAGGGTTATAACTTAATGACCTCCCGATTACGTGAGTATATTTTCAAAATATCTCAAATGAACGAAGCTTATTCACGGTTTGTTCCCAATCAATTCCTCGAGTTCCTTGGCAAGGAGAATTTTGTGGATATTCAACTGGGTGATCAGGTTCAAAAAGAGATGTCAGTGCTATTCAGCGATATACGTGGATTCACAGAACTATCAGAAGGATTAACTCCTAAGCAAAACTTCGATTTTATTAATCATTACCTCGGCTATATGGAACCTGTAATCAGGAGAAACAATGGCTTTATTGATAAGTTTATTGGCGATTCCATTATGGCTTTATTCCATGAGTCAGTTGATGACGCCATTGATGCTGCTATTGAAATGCGTAAAACATTACTGCACTTTAATTCCGACAGGCAGGATTTAAATTTGCCTACCATTGATTCAGGTATAGGAATACATACCGGTAATCTTATGTTGGGCGTAGTAGGAGGGGAGGGCCGTATTGATGGTACTGTTATATCTGATGCTGTTAATTTGGCTTCAAGATTGGAAGGCCTCACAAAAATCTATAAGACTTCAATAATCATCAGTGAAGATAGCTTAATTAAACTAAACAATCCCGGTAAATATAATTTCCGCTTCCTTGATGTTGCTAGGGTTAAAGGTAAAAAAGAAGCAGTTTACATTTTTGAAGTGCTTGATGGCGAACCTGAAGAAATAAAAGTGCTTAAAACTGAAACAAAACCATTGTTTGGTAAGGGTATAGAGGCTTATAAAAACAGAAACTTTAAAGAAGCCATTGAAATATTCACTGAAGTGGTGAAAATTAATCCTTCGGATGCGGCAGCAGCCTTTTATATTAACCGTTGTAGAAATATTACCGGAAAGCAGTTACCTGACGACTGGTCAGGTATTGAAGTATTTGATGCCAAATAATTGAATTGAATAACTAAAGAGTCTGATAATTAATGAAATAAGCAATAGAGATTGCCGTTATTGTTGATTAGAAATAACTGTGTGTCTTGATTGATAGATTTTCGAATCATTGAATTATGTCTGATAATTATACTATCCTGATTGATAAGCTTGATGCCTTTATCAAAAAGTACTATACCAATCTTTTGATAAAAGGAGCCCTCTATAGTATTGCACTGCTTGGAAGTTTCTTTTTAATTTTTGCACTCTTTGAATCAGTGGCATGGTTTTCATCCACAGTTCGCACAGTAATATTCTATACTTATATTATTTTGGGTAGTTTATTGGTTATCAGATACATAATTAACCCCCTCCTTAAATTATACAAGATTGGGCCACGCATATCACATGATATGGCAGCCACAGTTATAGGCAGGCATTTTCATGAGGTGAAAGACACCCTGCTCAACACGTTACAGCTGAAAAAACTATCCGATGAATCACCTGAAAATTATGATTTAATTATAGCTGGTATCAATAAAAAATCAGAGAAACTCATAAGTGTTCCATTCAAATCAGCTGTGAGCTATGCATCAAACAAGCGATACTTATTTCTGGCTCTTCCTCCTATACTGATAATCAGCATTTTACTGGTTGCTTCACCCAACATCTTGACAGAACCGGGGAATCGGCTAATCAATCATTCCATTAAATTCGAGAAACCTCTTCCATTCAAACTGACCGTTGAGAATAAAGATCTTACTGCAGTGCAGCAGGAGGATTTCACGCTTCAAATTGCTGTTTCAGGAGAGGAAATTCCTGCCGAGGTGTACCTGGTGATTGATGGCAGCGAGTACAGAATGAATGCAGAAAGTAAGTTGAACTTTAACTACACCTTTAAGAAAATCCAGAAAGATCAGGATTTTCAACTTCTGGCATCAGGATATTACAGTGATAATTACTCAATTAGGGTTCTCCCCAAACCCATCATACTTAATTACGACATTGAATTAACCTATCCTTCGTATTTGAATAAGAAGTCAGAAGTAGTTTCCAATGTAGGAGATATAAATGTACCACAGGGTACCATGTTAAAATGGAAGTTCTATACCAGAGATGCCGACATTGTTCTCTTTAATATTGGAAATGAACAACGCGTACTCTCATCAGGTAAATCCAACGCTTTCTCAACAAGTCACCGACTAATGGAAGGAACAGGGATAACAATCAGCAGCCGCAATAAATATCTTACCAATAATGATTCACTGAAGTTCTTTGCAAATGCGATACCTGACCTGTATCCAACCATTAATATTGAACAATACCGTGATAGCATTTACGATAATAGGCTGTATTTCAGAGGTTTAATTAATGATGATTACGGATTTAGGAATCTTCAATACAAACTTTCCAGAGTTATTGAAGGAGAAGCAGGAGCTGAAATGTCAGTTGATGTTCCTATTCAAAATAATGTAACCGAACAAAACTTTTACTACTATTTTGACTTGCTATCCTTAGGTTTGGAACCCGGCGAAAATATAAACTACTATTTTATTGTATGGGATAATGACGGTGTGAATGGCAGTAAGCCGGCACGCTCACAGGAAATGACATTCAGAATACCTACATTGGAAGAGATCAATTCAATGGTTAATAAACATCAGGAAGACCTTAAAAATGATTTTGATGAGACTATCAAAGAAGCAAAAGCCATTCAGAAAGAAATTGAAAAACTAAATGAAAACCTGATTAATAAAAAGGACCTTAACTATCAGGATAAGAAGCAGATAGAGAATCTGATACAGCGTCATCAAGAATTGCAAAACAAGGTTGAGAAGATGCAGCTTGAAAACAAGCAAATAAATACCAAAGAATCGCAGGTCAAACAAATTGACGAGAATATTCTGGAAAAGCAGAAACAACTTGAGAAGTTATTTGAAGATATCATGTCTGACGAAATGAAGAAAATGTTTGAAGAACTTCAGAAAATGATGGACGAATTGAATAAGGATAAGGTCAGGGATATGTTGGAGAAAATGCAGATGCAGTCAGAAGACATTGAGAAAGATCTTGACAGGAACCTTGAGTTGTTTAAGCAGCTTGAATTTGATAAGAAGCTGACAGAATCCATTGAGAACCTGAAAAAACTGGCAGATGAAGAAAAGAATCTGGCAGATGAAACTGCAAACAGCGATAAAAAGGATAGTGAGCAACTAACTAAAAAACAAGAGGACCTCAATAAGGAGTTTGAGAAAATTGGCAAGGATCTGGAGGAGCTTAAACAATTAAATCAGAAACTTGAGGAACCAACTGATTTTGATATACCGAAAGAACAAAAACAGGACATAGAAAACGAGTTAAAGGAGAGCAGTGAAAAACTAAAGGATTCTCAGATGAAAAAGGCATCTGATCATCAGCAAAAGGCCTCTGAGAAAATGCAGAAAATGAGTGAGTCCTTATTTGAGATGCAGATGGAAATGGAGAATGAACAACTGGGTGAAGATATTAATGCATTACGTGCCATACTTGAAAACCTGGTAAAAGTCTCTTTTGATCAGGAGGATCTCATGGATAGGGTAAAGGGTATTAACCGATCGAGTCCTAAATATCCTGAAACTATCGAAGACCAAAAGAAAATTCAGAACAATCTGGAGATGATTGAGGATTCACTTCTGGCATTGAGTAAAAGACAGGCCATGATAGAGAATTTCATTAATAGAGAAATAAGGGATATTAACTCTAACACTGAAATGGCAATGTTGGCCTTGCAAAACCGTTCAATTGGAATGGCCACATCCAAGCAGCAATATGTAATGACTTCAGTCAATAACCTCGCTCTATTACTTTCAGAATCTTTGAAAAATATGGAGCAGAACATGAGTATGATGGCCTCAGGCAAATCATGCAGTAATCCTAAACCCGGTAAAGGTAAAAGCTCCATGAAATCTATGCGGCAGATGCAGGAAAAACTGAATCAACAAATGGAAGAATTGCGTAAAGGAATGCAACAAAAACCGGGTGAAAAGGGAGAACAGGGAAAGATGTCATCCTCTAAAATGAGTGAACAACTAGCCAGAATGGCTGCACAGCAAGAAGCACTGCGCAAGATGTTACAAGATTACGGTGAGGAATTGCAGAAAGGAGGGGAGGTTAACCAACAACAAATCCAAAAGATGTTGCAGGAAATGGAAAAAACCGAAACTGACCTGGTTAACAAAATCCTGAACCAACAGACCATGAAACGACAAGAAGAAATACTTACCCGATTATTGGAATCTGAAAAAGCTGAAATGAAAAGAGAGCAGGAGGAAAAAAGAGAATCAACAGAAGGGAAAGATATTCCAAAACCCGATCCGGCAAAATACTTCGACAGTTTAGGTCTTCCTTCAAGAGAAACTGAACTAATTAAAAGCATACCACCTTCTCTCAGGAACTATTATCGCAATAAGGTAAATAGCTATTTCATTCAAATCCCGCATAACTCACAGACTCCTTCGGTTAATGGAAATTAGTAATTATCTTTGTCTTCAATTAGACTTATAATATGGGAATTAATTTTTTTAACGAGGATATTGAGTTCCAAATTGAAAATAATCATCTAATCACCGCTTGGATCAATTCGGCAATTGAAGAGCATAAATATTTGCCGGGGACAATTAATTATATTTTCTGTTCTGATGAATATTTGCTGAAACTAAATCAGCAATATCTGGATCACGACACTTATACTGATATAATAACTTTTGATTATGGTACTGGCAAGGTATTAAGCGGCGATATTTTTATCAGTATTGAAAGAGTAAGAGAAAATGCGCATAAGTTTAAAAAGACTTTTGAAAACGAACTGCACAGAGTAATTATACATGGCATACTGCATCTATGTGGCTTGAAAGATAAGACTGATAAAGAGAGCAATGAAATGCGTAAACAGGAAGATCACTATCTGCAAAAACTCATTGTCAAAATATAATACCAATTGTTGATCGTAAAGATCAACCCTCCATTACCAATTTTCCATACTGTACAAAAACCCTCCCTTGGTGATAAACACCTTAAGCTGGCACTAGCTGCTTTATATATTGACATTAAATGAAAGGCTAAGCTTTAGTTAGTGTTAACCGGCACTTCCACCTCAATTAGCGGCATATAGCAGACTGCGTCTTCAAATTGATATTTTTTGTACTTTTGCTGCCACTAAAATGCTAAAAATATTGTTCTATTCATTACCGGAATAGAATTGTTCCACGTGAAACCAAGAGGATGTTTAATGAATATGACATAATAGTTGTCGGGGCTGGTCATGCCGGTTGCGAAGCAGCTGCAGCAGCAGCCAACATGGGATCGTCAGTACTACTTATAACTATGAATATGACACAAATGGCCTTTATGTCATGCAATCCGGCTATGGGTGGCATTGCCAAAGGACAAATTGTTCGTGAAATAGATGCGTTAGGAGGTTACTCAGGTATTGTTACGGATTCAACAATGATCCAATTCAGAATGCTGAATAAATCCAAGGGTCCGGCAATGTGGAGTCCAAGAGCCCAAAGTGATAGAATGAGGTTTACTGAAAAATGGAGACAACTGTTGGAACAGATACCCCGCCTTGATTTCTGGCAGGATACCGTTTCTGAGGTAATGGTAAAAGATGATAGAGTTATAGGAGTTAAAACCGCCATGGGCCAAACTATTTATAGTAAGGCAGTTGTTTTAACTAATGGTACATTTCTTAATGGTATTATTCACATTGGTACAAAGCAATTTGGCGGAGGCAGAATAGGGGACAAGGCGGCTCATGGGTTAACCGAGAGTTTAACTAACCTGGGATTCGAATCCAGAAGACTAAAAACAGGTACCCCTGTGAGAGTAGATGCCAGATCACTTGATTTCTCCAGGATGGAAGAGCAAAGTGGAGATGTTAACCCCGGTAAATTCTCCTTTACTGAAACACCACCTCTAAAAAACCAGAGAAGTTGTTATATTACGTATACTAATAAACAGGTTCACGATAAATTGCGCGAAGGTTTTGCAGAATCACCAATGTATTCAGGACGTATAGAAGGCACCGGACCCAGGTACTGCCCTTCAATTGAAGATAAAATTGATCGGTTTGCTGATAAAATACGTCATCAATTATTTATTGAACCCGAAGGATGGGATACTATTGAATACTATGTAAATGGCTTCTCTTCATCGCTACCTGAAAATATCCAATATGAAGCACTCAAATTAGTACCAGGATTTGAAAACGTGAGAATATTCAGACCTGGATATGCAATTGAATACGATTACTTCCCCCCTTACCAGCTCAAACCCACATTAGAGACTCATCGTATAAATCATCTATACTTTGCTGGCCAGATCAATGGAACTACGGGATATGAGGAAGCGGCTGCACAAGGTATAATGGCAGGTATTAATGCACACCTTGCTTTAAATGATAAAGAACCATTTGTATTAAAGAGGTCAGAGGCATATATTGGAGTTCTGATAGATGACCTCATCACTAAAAGCATCGACGAACCCTATAGAATGTTTACATCAAGGGCAGAGTATAGAATTCTGCTTCGACATAATTCTGCCGATTTACGACTGACTCCTCTATCGCACAAACTTGGATTAGCTTCAATAGAAAGATTGAATAGGGTAGAGCAGAAGATAAAATATATTAAAATCCTACAGGATTACTTTGCGACTACTTCTATAAATCCCGACACTATTAATACACTATTGGTGGAATCGGGAACAACACCTATTTCACAGAGTGTAAAAATTGCAACTCTGGCATTGCGCCCTCAAATAAACTTGAAAGATTTTGTAAAGGTTAACACTGAATTGTCAGGCTTATTATCGGAGATGGGTAATCTGTCAGAAGAGGTCTTGGAAGAAGCAGAAATTCTTATCAAATACGGTGGCTATATTGAAAAGGAGAAAGCACTTGCAGATTCCTTGTCAGAGTATGATAATATTCCTTTGAAACCCGACTTTAATTACAATTCTCTTGTATCTTTGTCGTATGAAGCCCGTGAAAAACTAACCAAACAAAAACCTTCAACTATAGGCCAGGCTAGTAGAATAAGCGGAGTATCACCGGCCGATATAGCCGTACTAATTGTATATTTAACACACTAACCGTAATTTGTTTCACGTGGAACACCAACTATCTGACACTCTATTGCAATGCCCTTCCTGCTCAGGTAATAACTTCGTAACACACTTAGAATTAGATGATTACTTCTTATCACAGGAGCATTTTACTATCTCAAAGTGTACAAAATGTGGCCTTCTCATTACTGTTCCACAACCTTCAGAAACTGATCTGGGTAAATATTATAAATCGTCGGAGTATATTTCGCATGCTACCAAAAACACAGGTATCGAATTTTGGCTCTATGATCAGGTAAGAAAAATAACGCTCTCTTCTAAGTTAAAACTCATCAAAAAATATTCTATCGGCAAACGACTGCTAGATATAGGATGCGCTACTGGAGTCTTTCTGGATTATTGTGGCAAAAGAGGCTTTATAGTTCAGGGAATTGAACCAAATCAGAATGCACGTCATTATGCAAATAAACAGTTCGGATTGACTGTTAATGACGTATCGCATCTGACTGAATTACCTTATAAATCATTTGATGTGATCACAATGTGGCATGTGTTGGAGCATGTAAGTGATTTAAACGAACGACTGGTACATCTGAATAATCTACTAGCTGATGAAGGAACCGCATTCATTGCTCTCCCCAATCCATTATCGTATGATGCATTACACTACAAGAATCATTGGGCTGCTTACGATGTGCCGAGGCATCTTTACCATTTTACCCAACAAAGCTTCTCAACTCTTATTGCAAAACACAATCTAAAGATCATTGAAATTGTTCCAATGGTCTTTGATGCATATTATATTTCATTGCAAAGTGAAAAGTACCGCAATGGCAGTAAATCATTTCTAAAAGCTCTTTATCAAGGATTCAGGTCAAATCAATATGCCAAAGCTAATGGCAAGAATTATTCAAGTTTGATTTATATCCTTAAGAAAACTAAGTGATAGCATTATAGCAAAAGATAAGATACCTTTGTGTATATGTTGTTGCAGTAGCAATAATGGCTTGATTTTTGAAATATATTATACATTTTGTAGTATTCGATCATAATGAAGCTGTCAAAGAAGTTTAAAATACCTTTTATATTGGCCCTTTTGTCAGGTATCATTTGTCTGGCCATTATTATTATTTATAATGTTATCCTTTATACCAATTCAGATACACAAAAGGTCAAAGATTTTACTTCCACAATTAATCATAGATATTTGCAAAATGACCGACTTCTTCAACAGTTGGTGGACAAATATACCTCACCCGACTTTCAACAACTGAAACAATATTCTGAAATCCTACCCGCCTATACAAATTTATTCGTTTTTAATAAAGAAGACCTTCTGTTTTGGTCAGATAATTCAATTCCCTATGATCCGTCAACAAGCAATAAAAGAATAATTCAAACCCCCAATGGATATTTTCAACAGAATAGCATACAAAAGGGTAATTATCGCTTTATACTACTTGACCTGATCAAATATAAATACCCATATCAAAATGATTATTTGATGTCTTCATTTAATCCGGCATACTCAGTAACGCCGGATTGTGAGATCAATCTTAATTCAGGGCAATTAAAAATCACTGACAATAACGACCGGACACTATTTTATATCAATAAAACAGGTAAATCATCTCTTACTAACAATCAGGAGTTCTTATTATATACCTTATCTCTACTTGTATTTGTTTTATTTAACCTCGCTCTCTACCTGTACCTTAAAACTATTGGAATCAGAGCCGGCACCAGCCTTTTCATAGTTGCATTAACATCAATATTTCTGCGTATTATTTTATTTAAGGCAGGAGTGCCTCACTATTTCAGCGATTTTGATTTGTTTAGTCCCCTGAATTATGCCTCATCTATTTGGCTTTCTTCATTAGGTGACTTACTGACAAACGTTGTGATATTCACATTCCTGAGTTATCTGGCTTATAGAACATTTCGCAATGAACTGGCAGAACTTCCGGGGAAGATTATAAAAGCATCATTTATTATAGTCAGCTTTGCTATCATTACACTTTTTTATTATCTAAGTCTCTATATTATAGATACACTGGTTATCAATTCTTCATTTGAATTGAACCTGTCAAAACTTCTTGATTTCAGCATCTATAGCATTACAGCCTATTTCATCATTGGATTGGTACTATTAAACTTCTTTTATATTTCATATATTTTAGTGAGAATAACTTCACAAATTACAGGGAAGTTTTCCTTTCTCGTTTATTTTATCTGTTTCAGCCTAATAGTATGGTTAGTATTCCGTTCTTCAGGCTTATACATTCCGCAATGGCAGGAACTTATCTTATTTATTCTGTATATTGGATTATTGGTGGCGATAGTGTCAAAGATTCTTCCCTATCCTCACGTTACAACTTACACACTGCTTATTATCATCCTAACACTTATTTCAACCTTCTGCTTATATCATAATCGCGAGGCTAAGGAAAAAGAAGAGCGTAAACTGATGGCCCTAAGATTATCGTCTGAACAAGATAAGATTGGCGAATATCTATATTCAGATATAGAAAAAGCAATCTTAAAGGACTCCACTGTATATAATTTGTTTATGCGAGGCTGGTATTATCCGGTAGAAGAGGAGAATTGCATCAATTATCTTAATTCACACTATTTCACAGGTTATTGGTCGAAGTATAATTCACAGATAACCCTGTGTTATCCGGATAAGCACCTTGTTGTCAAACCATCAGACGTTATAGTAGAATGCACTGAATATTTCAACAATATTATTGATAACATTACCAATAAGACTTCTGCACAAACACTGCATTATTTTAAGGAATCATTCGGAGTAAATAATTATATAGCTAAAATACCTATTAATAATCAGGCTTTCAAAGGTGATACGGCAAGTATAATAATCGAATTCACACAGAAATACGTGCCTAAAGGATTGGGATACCCGGAGTTGCTCCTTGATAAATCATTTATCTCATTCTACGACCTGAGTTTATATTCCTACGCAATATATTCCAACAATGAGCTAATTAAAAACGTTGGAGAATATTCTTACAGCATATCAGAAAAACCATTTCTACCCTTTAGAGGAGAATATTCCTTTTTTGATAAAAATGACTACAATCACCTGTACCACAGCGTAAATAAAAACACTTCCATTGTAATCAGCAAGAAGAAACAGAGCTTACTTGATCAACTTGCTCCTTTTACATACCAATTGATATTTCACATCATTCTGATATTTATACTGACAAGCATATACAGTTTACGGCATTTCAAGAGAAGATATCCTGATCTAAAGACCCAATTACAGATAATGCTTGTAGCATTGGTACTTTTTGCCTCATTGATTATCGGGGCAACGACATTGCATAATATCAGAAGTCTCAATGATAAGAAGAATAAGGATATGTTAAGTGAAAAGGCTCACTCGGTTCTCATTGAAATAGAACATAAGCTTGATACTTTTCAAAAAATTGATAGTTCGAATGAGCCTTATCTTCATGAATTACTTACAAAGTTCTCCTTGGTTTTCTTCAGCGATATCAACCTCTATACAACAAAAGGTAATTTACTGGCAACATCGAGACCCGAGATATTCAAGGAGGGATTAAGATCAGAATTCATGAGTACTGAAGCTTATAATGAGATTTCAGTTAATCGGCGTACATTCTTTGTTACCAATGAACAGATAGGAACCTATAAATATTTATCGGCTTATATTCCATTCAGAAATAAGGATAATCAGTTGATTGCTTACATAAATCTTCCCTATTTTGCCCGGGAAAATGAATTAAGAACCGAGATCTCTTCATTCCTGGTAACATTTGTAAACGTGTATATCATGCTAACCGCCATAGCCGTTTTGGCGGCATTGGTTGTGGGTAACTATGTGACCAGGCCTTTACAGCTGATCAGAGACCGATTCAGCCATGTTATGCTTGATAAAAAGAATGAGAAAATAACGTATAACCGGCATGATGAAATAGGCAATTTGATAAATGAGTACAATTTAATGCTGGAAAAATTATCAGAAAGTGTTGATAAATTAGCTCAATCAGAAAGAGAAAGCGCCTGGAAGGAAATGGCTCGTCAGATAGCTCATGAGATAAAAAATCCTTTAACACCAATGAAATTAAGCATACAGCATTTATACCGTTCATATCATGATAAAGCGCCTGATTGGGAATTGAAATTAGAAAAGACCACCACATCACTGATACAACAGATAGATTCCTTGGCTTCCATAGCATCAGCCTTTTCTGATTTTGCCAAATTTCCACAACCTTCAAATGAGAATATTGAGCTACTACAGCTTATTAAAGATAATGTAGCACTATTTCAACCCCAGACAGAGTTTGATATCACATTCAGGCATAATAATCAACCACAATATGTATATGCCGATAAGAAACAACTGTCGAGAGTAATGGTCAACCTGTTAAACAATGCAATACAATCAATTCCGGCGGACAAGAAAGGCCGAATTGAAATACTTTTAGAAACCCGGGGTGATCAACATGTAATATCCATTTCTGATAATGGTATTGGTATAGCCGAGGAATTAAAACACAAAATCTTTTCACCAAACTTCACCACCAAGTCAGGAGGAGCCGGCCTGGGACTTGCAATGGTAAAGAATATTATTAATTCAGCCAAGGGTAACATTATCTTTACATCAGATGATAATGGTACGACCTTTGAAATTCATTTACCTGCAGTAAAACCTGATAATATAAATAAACTGTGAACTTGTTCAAAAAGCTGGCCGGACAGACCGCTATATATGGATTACCAACAATAGTGGGTAGATTGTTGAATTACCTCCTTGTTCCTTTATATACCAGGGTATTTGCCCCGGCGGAATATGGAGTTGTAACAGAAATCTATGCTTATGTTGCTTTCTTGTTTGTTGTGTTGACTTATGGAATGGAAACTGCATTTTTCAGATTTTCCACAACCCATCCTGACAAAGAAAAAGTATATGGAACTACTCTGTTTTCACTATTTGTAACTTCAATATTCTTTCTGGTAATAATATTTTCTGCAACACCAACCATATCTTCAGCAATGGGTTATGCTGATAATCCTGAATATATCAGGTGGTTTGCACTAATTCTCGCAGCAGATGCACTTTCCAGCATTCCCTATGCTCAATTGCGATTAAAAAACAAACCCATAAGATTTGCTATTATTAAGGTTGTAAATATTGTAACAAACATTGCTTTCAACCTTCTTTTTATTGTAATAATCCCTAAAATAGTCAAGGAGGATCCGGGAATTGCCGATTCAGCTTTTCTAAAGTTCTTGTATAATCCGGAAATAGGGGTAGGCTATATATTTATTTCAAATCTTATAGCCAGTGCGCTTACCTTCATAATGCTGGTTCCTTCAATGGTAAAGGCTAAAATCAAGCCTGATATTAACTTACTGAAGAAAATGCTGAGCTATAGCTGGCCATTGTTGATTTTTGGCTTTGCCGGTATAATCAATGAAACATTTGACCGTATAATACTTCGACGAATGCTTCCTGATAATGTTGATGCTATGGCCCAATTAGGAATTTACGGAGCCTGTTATAAAGTGTCCATTCTAATGACCCTTTTTATCCAAACATACAGATATGCTGCCGAACCTTTCTTTTTTGACCAATCAGGTACTAAAGATGCCAAAATAACCTATGCAAGACTGATGCATTACTTTATAATTGTGTGCCTATTCATATACCTTGCAATAATGCTGAATATAGACATTGTATTACTCTTTATAGGCAGCGATTTTAGGGAAGGCGCAGGAGTAATTCCAATTTTATTATGGGCTAATCTATTTTTGGGAGTATTCTACAATTTGAGTGTTTGGTTTAAACTTACAGACAAAACTGGTATTGGAGCGATGATTTCAGTAGCCGGCGCCGGTGTGACATTGTTGTTTAACTTCATGCTGATACCAATTATGGGATATATGGGAGCCGCCTGGGCTACATTTATATGCTATGCCTTTATGATGGTTGTATCCTATTATTATGGACAGAAATATTATCCCATCAATTATAATTTGAAGGCTTTGTCCTTCTATATAATTCTAACTATAGTTATATATACTCTGTCAATCTTTACCAATGAACTGGGAAGAAATTTAGAATTTGTAATTAATTCGATCTTACTGATCTTATTTCTGGCGGTAATATGGTTTAAAGAGAAACGTGGTGTTAGAGCTATGAGAAGTTAAGCCTAAAGTGAATGCATATTAATGCTTATTTTTGCGAGATTATTTATACGCACTAACTACAAGACCAAATCGTTATTACACTTTAATACGTTTCAAATCCATGCAAATTAAAATTGTCAACAATTCAAGAAACAATATTCCATCCTATGAAACCACCCATTCGGCTGGTATGGATATAAGGGCAAACCTGGATGAACCGGTTACCTTATTACCTATGGAAAGAGCCATGATACCAACCGGTCTATTCATAGAATTACCTGAAGGATTTGAAGCACAAATCAGACCAAGAAGTGGCCTGGCAGCCAAATCGGGAATTACGGTCCTTAATTCACCGGGTACTATTGATGCAGACTATAGAGGCGAAATTAAAATAATTTTGATTAATCTTTCGGAACAGCGATTTGTTATCAATCATGGTGATAGAATAGCTCAAATGATAATAGCCCGTCACGAAAAAGCTGAATGGATATTAACTGACGTACTTAAAGAATCAGAGAGGGGTGATGGCGGATTTGGACATACGGGAGTTAAGTGAAATGACGAATTACTTTAAAATGAAAGAATGAAACTAAAAATAAGCCTATACTTATCATTGCTCCTTTTACTTCCTTTTGGCGTTTTTTCACAGGATTTGCCTGAGGGAGGAGAGGAGTTGGTAACTAAAGAACAAGCAAGTCTATTTAGAGATAAGAAAAGAACTGAATCGTTATTTTTCGAGGCAAATAAGGCTAAGATTACTGATAATCCGGGTGAAGCAATCCATCTATTCAATGAAGTATTGGAATTAGATCCCAACCATGATGCCTCATTGTATGAATTAGGATTACTTTATTACAAACAAAGGGATATCAATAGTTCGATCAGGAATATTGCAAAAGCCTATGAACTTAGACCAGATAATATCTGGTATTGCATAACATTAGCCAATCTCTATTCACAAACTTCCAATTTTGGTGATGCTCTAAAAATATATGAACAGCTCCATAACAAGTATCCTTTAAACAGATCATATACTATTGAACTTGCCAATTTGCTCATTAAAGTTGAAAAGCCTCAGGAAGCTTTAAAAATATATGATGAACTGGAATCCAAAGAGGGAATATCAGAAGAGATTTCATTAAGAAAACATCATATTTATCTGGCTGACGGCAAAAAGAAAAAAGCTTTACAAGAGATTGAAAAATTGGCAGCAGCGTTTGAAACTGATAGTCGTATTCAGTCATTATTAGCCGAATTCTATATGATGAATGCGATGGAAGACCAGGCATTATTGACCTATGAGAAGATACTGACAATTGAACCCGATAATCCATATATTAATATTTCCCTGGCTGATTTTTATAGGAAAAAAGGGGATTTAAAAAAGGCTGCTCAAGCTTTAAAAAAGGGATTTTCCAATCAAAATCTGGATGCAGGTACCAAAATGCAGATAATGAGTACCTATTACTCGCAAACAGGCAACTATGAGGGTATAGATGATGATATTCTGGAGCTTTCAGCTATAATGGCTGAGCAGCATCCCTATGAGCCACAGGTTCTGGCATTCAGGGCACAAATTCTTGCCATGAGAGAAAGTTACAACGAGGCATTGATGCTATTCAAAAAGGTAAGTGAACTTGATCCCGGTAAATATGAAGTATGGGAAAACATTCTTCGCATTACAGCTCTTATGGAAAAATACGACAGTTTGATTGTTGTAAGTACCCAGGTCATTGACCTGTTCCCTGTTCAGCCTTTGCCTTATTATTTCCAGGCAGTTGGAAACATCATGATGGAAAGATATAATGATGCAGTCTCTTCGCTTAATACCGGAATAAAACTTGTTTTTAACAATAATCCTCTCATGGCTGACTTTTACAGCATGAATGGTGATGCACTATACAAGTTAAAACGATACCAGGATGCGTATAATTCCTATGAAAATGCTTTAAGATACAGCCCTGATAATGAAGGCGTATTGAACAATTATGCATACTATTTATCATTGGAGAATAAGGATCTGGAAAAAGCTGAAAGAATGGCCATAAAGGCAAATGAACTATCACCCGATAATCCTACCTATCTTGATACATATGCCTGGGTGTTGTACAAGAAAGGAGCCTACAGTGAAGCACTTATTCAAATGGAGAAGGTACTCAAACTGGATAAAAATCCTTCCGGAACAGAACTGGAGCATTTAGGTGACATACTATATAAATTAAACAAGGTTGAAGACGCGATAAATTGGTGGAAGAAGGCATTAGAAGCAGGTGGCGCTTCTGATAAGCTCCCTATGAAAATAAAAGACGGTAGACTTTATGAATAGTACTAAGCTGGTATATTTACTTATTATAATCAACATTTTTTTGTCAGTTTCCTGCAATCCAACTCGCAAAATTATCAGAGAGCCTTTAAAAGAGCAGGGAAATGAGTTTTTGTTGCAAAATCTTAAAGAAAATGAACTGCACTATGATTATTTGTCAGCTCGATTTAATGCAACCTTTAAACAGGACAAACACAATACACAAATAACCGGACAAATAAGAATCAAGCGTGATAGTGCCATTTGGATTTCTGTCTCGCCTCTAATGGGTATTGAAATGGCAAGGTTTCTTATTACCAATGATTCCATCAGGTACCTTAACCGCATGGAAAATACATACATGTTAAATTCATTCGATTATATAAACAGGCTTATCAACAGCACACTCGATTTTGATATGTTACAATCATTTCTGACTGGAAATGACTTTTCAAGGTACGAAAACACATCCTTCAGAAGTGGAATTGATAACGCAGAATATACACTTGTTACTTCAAACAGAAGAAAGTTGAAGAGATATGTACAAGATAACGCTGACATAAATATTCCCATTCAACACATTTGGCTTAATCCCGAGAATTTTAAAATTACCCGAATTATGATCAGGGAGATTGCCCCATCAGGCAGAAAAGCACAGGCACGCTATACACACATGAAAATTGATAATCAGGAAGTACCTGTAAGCATTATCTTTGATGTGGAAACTGATAACAAAAAAACATCAATTGATATTAATTATACAAAAATCCAGTTAGGTGATTCACTGCAATTTCCATTCAAGATACCAGAAAAATACACCCGGGTTAATAATCTGTAATCTTTCGAAATATGACCTATAAATTAACTTCCCGGATTCGAATCAAGTACATAATAGTCTCACTCGTATTATTCTGTTTACTAATTCCAAACACTCAGGCGCAAGATAAGAAAAGCCAATTGCAGGCCCGAAAAGCAAAAATTGAAGAGGAAATCAACTATACCAATAAATTACTGTCAGAAACAAAAAAAACCAAGCAAGCATCTCTAAATCAGTTAGTATTGTTGAATAAAAAAATCTCCAAGCGACAGGAACTGATTAATGCCATAAGTAGTGAGATTCAGCAGATTGACTATAAGATTAAGTTAACCAAGGATACCATTACAGAGCTTACCAATAATATTAATAAACTGAAAGAAGAATATGCGCGAATGATATATTATGCGCAAAAGAACAAGAGTTCATATTCGCGACTAATGTTCATTTTTTCAGCTGAGAACTTCAATCAAGCATACCAGCGATTAAAATATTTCCAGCAATACAGTAGCTATAGGAAAAACCAGGTTAGGGTAATTAGAGAAACACAAGTCAAACTGACAGAAAAAGTAGCTTTATTGCAAAGTCAGAAAAACGAAAAGTTATCTTTAAAGTCATTAGAAGAAGTAGAAAAGAAAAAGTTATCAGTAGAGAAGAACGAACAGGACCAAACAGTTAAATCCTTATCCAAAAAGGAGAGAGAGTTATTAAAGAAACTCAGGGAGAATGAAAAAGCGGCAAAGAAGCTGCAAAAAGCTATTGAAGATCTGATTGCTGAAGAATTACGTAAAGCCAGAGAAGCGGCAAAGAAATCAGGAACGAAACCCACTCCTGAAAATGCTTTCGGATTGACCCCTTCAGAGATGAAGTTATCATCCAGTTTTGCCGGTAATAAAGGTAATCTTCCCTGGCCTACAGAGAGGGGTGTTATATCAGCTACCTTTGGCGAACATCCTCATCCTGTATTAAAAGGGATAAAAACAAAGAATAATGGAATTGATATTACCACTTCGGGTGGTTCAATTGCCAGGGCAGTGTTTGATGGCGAAGTAACATCAACAATGACCCTCCCAAACTACAATAATGTAATAATAATAAGACACGGAGAATTTCTTACTGTTTACTCAAACTTAAGTGAGATCAATGTGAAAAAAGGTGATAAAGTAACGACAAAACAGAAAATCGGGACTATTGAAGCTGATGAAAATGGCCGCACCAAACTTCATTTTGAACTTTGGAAAGGAAAGATACTACAGAATCCTGAAGCTTGGATCAGTAAACCAAGATAATTAAAACACCGACTTTTACAACAGTATTGACGAAATAATTATTTTTGTATAAACTAAATTTTAACGACATGACATCATTTATTTTATTGGGAGTCATTGGACCTTGGCAGGCAGTTGCCATCATAGCCGTAGTCTTGCTTCTTTTCGGAGGTAAAAAGATCCCTGAATTAATGAAAGGCCTTGGTAAGGGTATTAAAGAATTTAAAGATGGAATGAATGATAAAGGTGAGGAAGAACCTAAAGATAATAAAGAAAAATAGAATAGAAAAAAGCCTGTATATGAATCATATACAGGCTTTTTTGTGGAGCGTAGGGGAGTCGAACCCCTGACCTTTAGACTGCCAGTCTAACGCTCTAGCCAACTGAGCTAACGCCCCATGTTTGAATTTAGAGAATGCAAAAATAGATAAATTTCTTTCATTATTCTAACAATATCTTCCTTAATTTCTTTAGATATTTGCACAGGTTTTAAGAAGAAATATGGAAAACTTACGCCTCTTTGTTGCAATTAACATAATACCGGATGAAAATTTCACAATGGTATACAATGGTTTAAAGCAAACTTTGGATTATAATATTATAAAATGGGTTGACCTCCATAATATACACATCACATTACGCTTTTTGGGAGACACAAATCCAGATGAGGTGCCTATTATAAAATCTGCACTCCTGAATGCCAAAAACGACATTTCACCCTTTGAGTTGACTTTGGAAAAAACCGGAATATTTGGAAGTAGATATGACCCAAGAGTTATTTGGTTTGGAATCAAAGAGAATCCAACTCTTTTAAATTTATACTCTAATATTTCAAAAGCTCTTGAGGAAGCAGAATATTTCACTGATAGACAGAATTTTGTACCTCATCTAACTATCGGCAGAATAAAGGAAATCAGAGATAAGCAATTTTTTCAACAAATTATTGACCGGTTTAGTGAGGTTAAGCTACTTAGCCAACAGGTTACAGAATACTCTTTATTTCAAAGTGAATTAAAGAAACAGGGACCTATATATACTTGTCTGGAGACTTTTAAATTGTAACATCTGACTGATGAAAGGAGTTTCTTGTAATTCTGGATCCAAAGAAACTCCTAAATTATATCAATTGATATTTAAATGTTGTTGCCTTCTTCTTTGACGGATTCTTTTGATTGAATAGCTTTACCCTGTTTTTTAATTATAACTTTCTCAATTATATAGTCAACTATCAGGGCAATTCCGCCAAATAAAGTTACAAGAGAGAAGTAAGCCGGTTCATTGTCCATTGCACCAACTGAAACAATTATGTTAGCCAATAATATACCAAGACCAACTCCAGTTAACAATAATCCATATTTTAGTGTTGAGAAGTTATTATTTGGCTGTTCAAAACTGCGGGGATCCAGACCCCTATCTAGTAAAGCCATTCGTTCTTTTTTACGGATTGAGATATACACAATGCCATATATAGTGGCGAATATTGTTAAGGGGATGAGAAAATCGTTCATATCATGTGGGTTTTAAGATTTTGTTCTGCACTTTTGACGCCAATAGTCGTTCAAGGTTACATGAATTGATAAATACTTTGAGCAGAGACAATTGTTAGTATAAGGGATTCTATTGAACTGATTTAAGAAATTGTAACCATTTGACCTTACCATCGTCTAAATTTCAGTATGATGAACAATGAGGTAAATATAATTCTACAGGTTATTAATGGTAATACCGGAGCCTACAAACTCCTGGTTGATGCATATAAAGACCTTGTATTTTCATTGGTCATCAAGATTGTTCGAAACCGCGAAGTGGCTGAAGAAGTAGCTCAGGATGTCTTTCTTAAAGCCTATCATTCATTGGGAAATTTCAAAAATGAATCAAAATTCTCAACCTGGCTATTCAGGATTGCTTATAATACAGCCATCTCAAGAATAAGAAAAAAAACAATCACAACCCTGACAATTGATGATTCAATAATTGAAAATTTCACAACAGATGCTGTTCAGGAAAACCTTGATAGTATTGATAATGAAGAGAGATTAAGTATTCTTAAACTTGCTTTGAATGACTTGAATGAGGATGAGCAGTTGCTGATTGATTTATTTTATTTTCATCATCAGAGTATAGAAGAAATTTGTAAAATAACCGGATTAACTTATTCAAATGTTAAAGTTAAACTTCATCGTACTCGTAAAAAATTGTATGAGAGTATGGATAACCGGTTAAAAAAAATTAAAGTTGTACAAGGAGTGTAAATAATTAGACAAATGAGTAGAAATGAAGATAATTATAACTTTAGTGATCCCTATCTGGAGAAAATGATTCAATCATTGCCTTTGGAAAACACTGGAGTAGAATTCTCAAATCAAATTATGAACCAGGTATATGCCAGTGTTGAACCTGTAATAGAACCTTCAAAATACAGGCGACAAATGATTTGGGCATATTCTCTGATTGGTTTGGGTATTATGGCAGTAGGGCTTATTCTTTTTGCAATTTGGCCATTTTTTGATCTGGATTTCAAAATCAATACATCACTGATTCTAAAGTTTATTTCTGCATCATTAGGTATTGTTGAGGGAATTTCAAACTTCTTTGACTATTTGAAACAATCCACTTTACAACTATCTATTTTCTTCTCTGTATTTATATTATTTCTGGTTGAGAGATTACTCAGGAGGGGACTTTCAAATAACAATTCCTATATGTTATAAGAACTTTATTTCAAATACACCATAGGGCATTACGGCCAGATACTAATGATGTAGTTAAAAGGGTTGAATGGCAATAATGAGAAATCAGAAATGAATACTCATAATAATTACAAACATTAATAATCAGTAGTTAGTCATTAAGGTATTTGATACTAATCAAGATGTTAGGTAGTACAAAATATTAAATCTAGTTAATCCCTTCCCTGCGCTCTTCCCAGAGTTGTTTAAAACTTTTATCTGCAATTGTTGGCATCTTTCTATCAGATCCCCATCTATTAGAATAAAGCTTCTTAAGTAACATGTTTTTCCATTTGGGTTTACCCCAATCCATCCATTTCCTGTTCTTCAAGACTTGATGCCAGGTGCTCATTGTCAAACCTTCAGTAAATGAATAATTCTTCTTTGAAATTGAATCACTTCTATTATTTATAAGCAATTCGTGTAAATTAATATCCACGGGACAAACTGCAGTGCAACTACCACAAAGTGTGCTTGAATAACTTAAGTGTATATTCTCCTCTAAGCCCTTCATCCATGGAGTAATGATTGATCCAATGGGGCCACTGTATGAATTTCCTTCAGAAACACCAAACGTTTTTCTATTAACAGGACAAACGTTTTGGCAAGCGCCGCAATCTATACAACCTAAGGCACGACGCTGAAATTTCTGCGCCATTACTTCACTCCGGCCATTATCTATAAGCACAACAAACATTTCAAATGGGCCATCTTTCTCGCCATCCTGCCTTGGTCCACTAATAATAGTATTAAATGTATTTATCCGTTCACCTGAACTATAAGTCGCATATAATGGAAGAAGGGCATCAAGATTCATTAATGATGGGATAATCTTATCAATTCCAGCAATTACAATTTGTAACTTAGGAAGGGAATTATTGATTACAGCTTCTCCTGAGTTTTCACTGATACATATAGAACCGTTATCAGCAATAAGATAGTTGGCTCCGGTAATTGATGCAGTTGATGTTTCTATTTTAACACGAAGATTCTTTCTTACAAATTCAAGAATCTCAATTGGATTATGTTTAAATGATACATTGAATTTCTTCTCCAGAATGCTCGTGATCTCATGATAGCTCTTATGTATAAGAACTGACGACAGATGCCTGGGCTTTTCATCGAATTGATTCAGAATAAAATCACCCGGATTTATATCCGTACATTCAATATCTGCCTCTTTTAACTTTTCAACTAAGTTTATTTCATCACAAATCAGTGATCTGGTTTTTGATATTAAATTGACCTTATTCTTGCGTAGAATGTTGAGTATTTCTTTAACCGCTTCTGCAGAATCCTGAGCCCAAATAACCTTACCACCATTTCTTTCAAAATTAGCTTCAAATTCGATTAAATATTTTTCAAGCCCATTGATAGCTTTATACCGAATATAACCAGCTCGCCGTCGCGCAAGTTCCAGATTAGAAAATTGAGATATAGATTGTTGTACAGCACGATTATACCTTGAGATATTATCATCCAGGATTAATTGACGTTCCTTATCTGCGGTCGATAGTATTGAATCTTTTATATAGGTTTTTTCTGATTCCACAACTCTATTTTAAGCATTTTGAAATTTTGTCTACCCTTGCTTGATGACGGCCACCTTCAAAATCTGTATCCAGAAATAACTGAACTGCTTTCCAGGCTTCCTCAAATTCAATAAATCTGGCAGGTAATGATAACACGTTAGCGTTATTATGTTGCCTGGTTAGTTTTGCTTGCTCGCTGTTCCAACATAATGCCCCTCTTACACCCGGATACTTATTTACAACCATATTCACTCCATTTCCACTACCACACATTACTATACCTCTTTCAAATTCACCATTATTGACTGAGGCTCCTAATTTATGGGCATAATCCGGATAGTCAGTACTTTCATTTGAATAAGTGCCAAAATCATGAACCAAATAACCCTCATGCTTTAATCTTAAAGCAAGAAATTCTTTAAGTGGAAAGCCTGCATGATCACTTCCTAATGCTAAAATTTTATCTTTATTCCACATTGTTAATAATTTTTCAGGACAAATTTAGTTATAAAATTACTGAACTGAGTAAAAAGCTTAATTATTAATCACTTAAACAATCTAATGATTGGCCGGGTTTTTGATAGTATACTAATAACCAAAGTAGTAAGACTTATCAACTCAAAATTGTTTATTACACCATAAAGTTGTTATTAACTATTGATAAGATTTGGTTTTATGAACAATGTGGCAGATTAAATGATAATTTAAAAAAGTAAGCCTTGATTTATTACCAGATATCAACATACAAAAGTGACAACTTTAAGCCATTTTCGATAAAAAGTATCCGGTAAAAACTTTATCAACCAATTGTTGATAAATTTGCAAGATGTTGAATCATAATTATCATTGAAACTAAACCCTGTTAGTAAGTTCTTAATAAATAGGTAGCAACTAAAAAAGCAAATTAAATTTACTTTTTTTACGAACAGTACTAACAGGCTCATTATTACTAATGAATATTTATTTATAATCTAATAATAATAAGTGTAAATGGAGACCACAATAAACAATACTCTAAGTAAATTATCGAATGCTGAGCTCTTAGATAAAATAAATATACTGCGTGTTCAGAAAAATGCGGTGATTCTTGCACATTTTTATCAAGTACCTGAAATTCAAGAATTAGCTGATTTTGTTGGTGATAGTCTTCAACTTTCTCAGCAGGCTGCTAACACTAAAGCAGAAATAATTGTGTTTGCCGGTGTGCATTTTATGGCTGAGACAGCAAAAATATTGAGTCCTGATAAAAAAGTATTGATTCCTGATATGAATGCAGGCTGCTCTTTGGCCGACAGTTGTCCTCCGGATGCTTTTAAACGGTTTATCGATGAGCATCCGGGTCATAAGGTTATTTCTTATATTAATTGCTCTGCGGCCGTTAAAACCATGTCGGATATTATTTGTACTTCCAGTAATGCTAAAGCAATTGTTGACTCATTTCCACAGGATCAACCCTTGATCTTTGCACCCGATAAAAATCTTGGAGCCTATATAAATAGTCAAACTGGCAGAAATATGGTACTCTGGGATGGTTCTTGCCATGTTCACAACCAATTAACGGATGAAAAAACTATTGAACTTAAAATTACTCATCCGGATGCTAAATTGATTGCACATCCTGAATGCAGAGGTCCAATATTGGCTTTAGCTGATTTTATAGGTTCAACTTCAGCTTTGCTGGATTTTACTAAGAACGACAGTTCAATGAAATATATCATTGCCACAGAGTCGGGAATTATTCATCAAATGAAAAAAGCTAATCCGGATAAGACATTTATTGTTGTTCCATCAGATGATACTTGTAATTGTAATGATTGTCCTTACATGAAAATGAATACACTTGAAAAAATATATCTAAGTCTTAAAACCGAAAAGCCGGAGATTTTACTGGATCAGCATACAATTAAAAGAGCTCAGATTCCAATTCGGAAAATGTTGGATATTTCAAAGAAATCAGGCCTTGTTAAGTAATTTGATATTATAATTTCAAGTAGTTTCAAACTTATGAGTCATTTACAGCTGATGTTTCATTAACTTTGATGGTAGTTTGACACACATCTTAAATACTTTAGTCTAATTTGATCAATGTTTAAGTACTTATTAGCCTGTGTGGCTATTATCTTTTATACACAAATTTTTGCTCAGGATAATAATATTATACCTAATGGTTATAATATTTTTTATCATTCTAATGGCAAAATAGCCAGCGAGGGTTATATGAGCAATGGTAAGCCTGATGGTTATTGGAAAACCTATAATGACAAGGGTATATTAATTTCAGAAGGAAACAGACGTAATTTTGAATTGGATAGTACTTGGAATTTCTATAATGATTCTTCAAAATTGGTGCTACAAATCAATTATTTGAATGGAAAAAAGGAAGGAATCAGACGCACTTTCAGATCAGATGAGATATTAGAGGAAAACTTCAGCAATGATATAAAGCAAGGATTAACTACTACTTATTATTCAGATGGAAAAATAAAAAGAACGGTTTCTTTTAATAATGGTTTAGAGGAGGGAATTTCTAAAGAATATGCGCATGATGGCACAGTTATTACTTTAGTGGAATACAGAAGAGGTTTCATTATTGATAGAGAAAACATAAATCGTGTTGATAAAAATGGAAATAAGCAGGGAAGATGGAAATTCTTTTATGAGGATGGTAAAATTAAATTAGAAGGAATTTATCGAAACGATAAAAGAAACGGTTATTTTAAAGAATATGATGAAAATGGAATGCTCAAAAATATTGCAAAATATATTGATGATATATTGCAGGAAGAAGTACCTGAACTCGTTAAATTAGATGTAAAAACAGATTATTATCCCAATGGAAAACCAAAAACAGTTGCAAGCTATAAGGGAAATATACCTGAAGGAATCAGAAGGGATTATGATACTTCAGGAAGAGTAATTGCAGCATATACTTATTTAAAAGGTAAAATTATTGCTGAAGGGATAATTGACGATGAAGGAATTAAAGATGGGCCATGGAAAGAATATTACGCCGATGGACAATTACGCTCAGAAGGAATTTATAATCAAGGTAAGAAAATTGGTAAATGGCGCTTTTATCATCAAAATGGTAGTATTGAACAGGAAGGTAATTATAATAACCTTGGCAATACTGAAGGTCAGTGGAAATGGTACTATGATAATGGTGTAGTTTTGCGTGAAGAATCTTTCAGAAATGGATTATCAGATGGTTTATTTTCTGAATTTGATGAAACAGGCAAGCTTGTAATTCAGGGAGAATATACTGACGGTTTGGAAGAGGGATTTTGGAAGTATGAATATGGTGATATAAAAGAGGAGGGTACCTATAGGGGTGGTAAAAGAAACGGGGAATGGAAGACTTATTTTGATAATGGAGAACTAAGTTATATTGGATCCTATATAGATGATAATCCTAATGGAGGTCATACCTGGTTCTGGCCTAACGGGAAAAAACGTGATCAGGGTGACTATTTAATGGGAATGAAAACCGGAGATTGGATACAGTATAATGAGGATGGTACAATATTTATGGTCATTTCGTATCAGAATGGAATTGAGAAAAAATATGATGGTATCAAAATCAAACCCGAGTTTGACGAATAGCATCAACAAAATATCAATCAATCAAAACAAAAAAGAGCAAATAAATATTGCTCTTTTGTTGTTTTAATATAATTGATTAGTTACTTCGTAAGCATCCGATAAAACCCATATTGTAGATATTTTCCGGGCTATTTAATTTCGT
>CALCQV010000031.1 GCA_937894795.1 uncultured Bacteroidales bacterium | reverse complement strand
AATTATCCAGTGAAATCCCGGATTGGCGAATTTATAATACTTACCAAGTCGTTCAATCAAGCCACGCTGTGTTGGCCTTACAATTCTAATACCTGCAAAAAACAGCAAGACAACCGGGATAATAAAGTACCAATAGTTCATTTTTACTTCCTTTCTTTTTTAAATGATTGTTTTATGTAGTTAATTGGTAATACGTTGTAAAATAATCAAGAAATCTTTACAGGATAATCCCCATCCCATTGAAACTTACAAAGCCTGTTTGCGTTTAACCTATTAGAACAAATCGGTACCCTGCAAACACATTATATCAAAGGTATCATTGTTTTTTCAAAATATGATAAGAATACTGTAATATTTATCTCAATATTACGTATTTTTATGGCAGGTAGATCAAATAGTCATAGAATATTATTCCATGCAACCCAAACCGGATAATATTGAGTTATTTCTATTCATTTCGGCTCTGGCAGTAACAACCTTTGGTTTTATTGCTTATCAATACATTGCATCACCACGATTCACACAAAGAATTCTACAACGCGAGATGGGGAAGCCATTTCAGGTTTATGTTCAGCGACTGGCTGGTGCTATCATCTTTGGAGTATTACCGCTAATAATTATATTATTAACGGGAGCTGAAGGCTTTGGTGGGTTTGGGATAAAAGCTCCGGTTGGCACCACATTCCTATGGACGCTGGTACTTTCGGCACTTATTCTGCCAATGAATTACATCAACGCTCCCAAACCTGCCAATCTGAATGTTTACCCACAAATAAGAGAGGGACGCTGGTCGCTTGGCTTAATTTTGGGCAGCGCCATTAGCTGGATCATCTATTTAACCGGCTATGAATTTCTCTTCAGGGGATTTCTCTTTTATACCTCACTGAATATTATAGGTTTATGGCCCGCCATAATATTGAATACCATGATATATTCACTGGTGCACTTGCCAAAGGGGAATAAGGAGATGGTGGGGGCCATACCCCTGGGTTTGGTTCTCTGTTATCTGACATATCTGACCGGGAGTATATGGGTTGCGGTCTTTACTCATATTATCCTGGCTTTATCAAATGAATGGTTTTCATTATATAAGCATCCTGACATGATCATTAAAAGAGTGAGGAAATGAAGATTCTTGTTACCGGTGCAACCGGCTTTATTGGGAGTCACCTTGCATTACGCCTGGCAGATGAAGGGCATGAGGTTCATGCCTTGTATAGGGATGAGACCAAGGCCACTGTCATAAAACACCCAAACATTCGATTGATCAAGGGTGATATACTTGCATCCGATAGTCTGGCGGAAGCAGTCAAAGGTTGTAAGCAGATCTATCATACAGCAGCTTACGCGAACGTATGGCATAAGGACACCATGCAGATATATCGGCTTAATATTGAAGGAACGATGAATGTTGTTAATGCGGGTATCAAATCGGGAGTAGAGCGCATGGTATGCACCTCCACTGCCGGCGTGCTGGGAGTATCGGATAAAGTGGGCTGTTGTGATGAGAAAACGCCAAAGCCAAAGAAATACTTTATTGATTATGAGTGCTCAAAATCCATACTGGAAGAGGCATTAAAAGCCTTGGCAGCTTCGGGCATCCAGATAATGATGGTGAATCCAACGCGTGTATATGGACCGGGCGTTTTAAGCGATAGCAATGGAGTTACAAGAATCATGCAACGGTATATTGCTGGAAAATGGCGGGTTATTCCCGGTGATGGCAGTAGCATTGGCAATTATGTTTATGTGAATGATGTGGTTTCCGGTCATATTAAGGCTATGGAAAAAGGCCGTCCAGGAGAGAGTTATTTGCTTGGGGGTTCAAACCTTTCATACGGGGAGTTCTTCAAAGAGCTGGCAGCCATTACGGGTGTGAGGTATAATATGATTCATGTGCCCATACCAGTGGCTGAATTTATTGCCAAAGGTATGATACCTATTGCCCGCCTTACCGATGGCAAACCCCTGATTACTCCTCCACTTGTGCGGAAATATCTTCACCACTGGTGTATTTCAAGCGCCAAGGCTACTAAAGAACTTGATTATACTAATGTGGACTTTAAAACAGGTGCCACGTTAACTATTGACTGGTTAAAAAAAATGAAATAACACACAGCTTCTATGACCTACACTCTAATTACAGGTGCCAGTTCCGGCATTGGAAAGGCTATTGCTTATGAATGTGCTAAAAGGGGTATGAATTTGATATTGGTATCACTTCCAAATCAGGACCTTGAGCTGGTAGCCAAGGATATTTCAGGAAGTTATGGCGTGGAGACTGTGTTCTTTGAGACTGACCTTACCCGGTTGGATGCACCTCAGGAGCTTTTCAACTATACACAACACGAAGGCCTTGATGTGGATGTGTTGGTCAATAATGCCGGTGTAGCAGGTGCTTCCTATTTTAAGGAAGCTACCATAGACTATATTGATGAAAGAATTTTACTTAATATCAGGGCAGTTGTAGTGTTGACCCGACTCTATCTTCCCCTACTGTTAACACACAGAAAATCGTATATACTGAATGTTAGCAGTCTGGCTGCCTTCTTTTACATTCCTTACAAGAGTTTATATTCTGCCAGTAAGGCATTTGTCAAGAATTTCAGTCGAGCCTTGAGTGGTGAACTCACAAACAAAGGGATTAGCATCTCTGTTCTATTTCCCAATGGAGTAAAAACCAATAACATAACCACTGAAAGGATTGATGCTCACGGTAAGGTTGGCCACTGGGCACAGGACAACGTAAATAAAGTTGCAGCAATTGCCATTGAAGGCATGCTAAAAGAAAAGTTCTATATCATCCCGGGAATTGCCAACCATTTTCTGCTTTTCTTACGGTTAATACTTCCCGTGCGGATTCAGCAGTGGTTGATATCGCGAGAATTTGAAAAAGAAGCTAAAGCCACCTGCAAAACGGAGCAGATTTAAAAGTCCAATTTAATCCCAAAGAGGCAAACGGCCTGTGGTATATGGAACGCCTGCTTGCTCCATTCTCTCTTCCAGTGCTTTGACCTTCACTTCACCCAATGCCTTCAGCTGTTTTACCACTGGCGGGAACTCCTCCTGCAGGATACTCAAGCTTCTGCGATGTGTTGAGGTTGGTGCAGAGGTAGAAGCGTAATGTGACCATATTACATTGCTCAACCGCTCCATCAAAGGCACCTGTGCGGGAGGCACTTCCTCACGACTAGCCTTAGGTTGGGTACCGTGCAGTTTGAAAAGTATATCATCGGTTTCTTTAACAGCCATGAGTATTTCATTGCTTAACTCAGGCGATGCTTCAGGTGTTTGATGCACTGCCTGAAGCATGGAAGTCAATTTCTCAGATAGTTCTTCAGCATATCTCTCAGCCCCCAAAGCCTTGCGTGCCACAACAGACACTTCCTGTTGGAAAGCTACCAGTGCAGCTCTATCGGGTGCCGGAAGGGTAGTATTATTCAGCACTTTTGCATTGAATGTTTCGGGCCCTGCCAAGACCTTGGTTTCACCGTTGGCATACAATGAGATGGTTACATTGTAAGTACCCGGCATCACAAACATGCCACTGCCATACTCCCTGAATGGATCAAACTTGCCAGCGGTTTTTCTAACGGGTCGGGTACTGTTGTAACACAAATCCCAGACTTTGCGGTTTATGCCTGTTGAGGGTTTGCTGTAAAGTCGACGTACCTGAGCGCCTGTTGCGTCCTTGATATCAAAAATCAGGTAAGGTGGTATCTCATTCTCTTCAGCCCTTAATTCGGCAACCGTTGGTTGGGCAATGGGCTCCCCTTTCTTGAATAACTCCTTATCCTTCTCTTGTCTTTGTTCGCGCAAGGTTTTGGGGCTCTCCTTCAGATAATAGGTAAAAGTAGCTCCAAACTCAGGATTCTTGGCCACATAATAGGATGATCCTTGCGAATCCTTTCCTCCATTTTCAATAAACATCAATGCATCCTTGATCTTGAATATATGTGCCTGTTCAGATACTACCTCTTTTGAGTAAGCGCGTAGAGGTGTATAATCTTCCAATATATAAAAGCCTCTGCCAAAGGTTGCTACTACGAGATCGTTTTCCCGTTCCTGTATTACCATGTCCTTGATACATACTGTAGGAATACCACTCTTAAGCTGTGTCCATATCTTGCCACCATCAACAGTAAAGAACACTCCAAACTCTGTACCGGCAAAAAGCAGGTCAGGATTTACATGGTCCTGTGCTATTGTGTGTACAGTACCATTTTGGGGCAGGTTGCCTGAGATTTGTGTCCAGGTTTTGCCCTTATCGGTACTTTTCAGTATATATGGTTTGAAGTCGTCCCTGAGTATATTGTCGAATGATGCATATACAATCTGTTCGTTGAAGCGATCGGCCATTACATCAGAAACGTAGGTATACTCAGGTACTCCGGGGAAAATATTGTTTTTTGACCAGTTCTTACCATCTTCGGTTACTTGAATAAGACCATCATCGGTGCCGACATATAGCAGGTTTTCCTTTAATGGAGATTCATCAAATGAAACGATTGTTCCAAACAGGGAAGTAGAGACATCTTTTGAAACGGCATCCACGCTCCAGTATTTATCCATTACCTTCCATGTATTTCGGTCGGTGCCGGTTGTAAGATCCTCTGATATTACTTCCCAGGAATCTCCCATATTGTCGCTTCTGAATACTTTATTGGCGGCCGTGTACAATCGTTTGGGATTATGTTTGCTAATTACCAGTGGAGTGTTCCAATTCCACTTATAGGTATCCTCTCCCTTACGGGGTTCAGGCCTCAGGTCAATAGCCTCGCCGCTTTTCCTGTCGTAACGTACCATATTTCCATATTGTGCCTCGGCATAAACAATATTTGGATTAGTAGGGTCAACGGCTGTCCAGAAACCATCGCCTCCATTGGTCACGAACCATTCATCATTTACCACTCCATTGCCGGTGGTATTGCGGGAAGGACCGCCCATACTATTATTATCCTGGGTACCACCATAAACATAGTAGAAAGGCTCGCTATTGTCGACATTTACACGATAGAACTGGGTAACCGGCAGGTTGGCTTTAAACTCATACTCAGCGCCACTGTCCCATGTTTCATAGATACCACCATCACCACCTATCAGGAAGTGCTTGGTATTACCAGGGTCAATCCATATGGCATGATCATCAACATGACGGGCTTTTCTGCCAAGGCTTTTCCATGTTTTGCCTCCGTCGTTGGTAACCTGTGAAACGGTCTCCATGGAATAAACCACATCAACATCAACGGGATCACAATATATTTCGTTGTAATATTGGCCTTGAGCAGAGTGATCGCTCATTTTACTCCAGGTAGCTCCCCTATTGGTACTTCTGTAGAATCCACTAGCGTCATTTGCAGCTTCTATGATAGCATATAAGTAATCGGGGTTCACCGGTGAAATCGCCAATCCTATTCCCCCCATATCTTCACCGGGCAGTCCGGAGGTAAGTTTATCCCACGAAGCACCGGCATTGGTTGATTTATAAATGGCCGTTTCCGGACCTCCGCCTATTTTGGTATGTACATGTCTACGACGCTGCTCGCTGGTTGCATATAGTACATCGGGATTCCGGGGATCCATAATAATGTTGTTGACTCCTGTATTGTCGCTGATATTCAATATTTTATTCCAGTTTTTTCCTCCATCAGTAGTTTTGTAGAGCCCTCTTTCACCTCCGGGCCCCCATACAGAGCCTTCGGCAGCGACATACACCACATCAGTATTACGTGGATCAATGGCAATCATTCCTATCTGACGGGAATCCTTTAGCCCCATGTTCTTCCAACTCTTGCCTCCATCTATACTCTTATAAACGCCATCACCATAACCCAAAGCCCGTTGATGGTTGTTCTCACCGGTACCTGTCCAGACTACATTAGAGTTGGAGGGGTCAAGCACAACACAGGCAATGGAATAAGAACCGTAGTTATCAAATACAGGCTCCCAAGTGATACCGGTATTGGTAGTCTTCCATATATGACCCGATGCTACAGCTACATAATACTCCTGAGGCTTTTCAGGGTTAACCGCAAAATCAGCAACCCGACCGGAACAAAATGCCGGTCCTATAGACCTGAATTTCAAACCGCTGAATGCACTACTCTTAAGAGTGTCAGCCTTCTCTGTGTTTTTCTTCTTCTGTCCATATACCTGGGTATTTATCATTGACAGACTGGTTATCAATATGGTAACGATAACACACAACAGTGGGTAGGTTCTCTTTTTCAATGGTTGGTTGTATTTGTTAGTGAATGAATTAAGGACAAGCGAAAATAAATAAAATTTAGCCCTCCTTATCATCCTACGACAAAAACAAACTTTTATATCTGTGCAATGGAAAAGAGCCGTTTATTGAATCATTGAATTGCAAATGAACAAGCAACCCTCGCTATTAGAAATAAGGAGCAGGAATTCAACGGTTAAATTCACAAACAAGATTAGGAAATGTTGATACATGCTAATGTTTCAGACTGCTAGCACGAAATTCTTGATATTTAAGCCGTTGTTATGATAATGCCAGTTAATGGAAATCACTTTGGTTACAATTTTATTCAGCATATCAAAGCTGGAAGGCTTACGTATGTAAATATTGGCACCCAGCCTAAAGGCTTCTTCCATATCCATTGATGCATTGGAGGTAGAGTAAATGGCTATGGGCAGTTCAATCAACTTCAGCTCATTCCTTATTTCACGCAAGCATTCAAATCCATCTTTCCGTGGCATATTCAAATCAAGGAATAACAGATGAGGAATATTATCAGGATTATTCCTCAAATAATCAATGAGGTATACACCATCAGTAACCATCGTGAGTTTTGTACTCAGATTCATCCGCTCAATGGCCTCCCTGAAAAATTGTCGGTCATCCTCATCGTCTTCAGCGAGGAGAATAAACATCTGGTCATTTTTCATTTTACAAAGAGTGTTTGCTCATCTATTATCTGCCTTATGGCAAAAATTTTCATTGGTCAATATATTTACCTCTAACCAAACTTATTATCCAAGATAAAGGTTCTAATGTGCATCTGTTTGATTATTAACACAGAAACAGCCCTGTTTGTTAATAACTTTGCTTAGTTAAAGATAAAATGTACTTCCAGGGGCTGTATTGATCTTCCAACACATTCATCTATTTACCTATCTTTCAGCAAAGTGGGGATATAAGCAGTCTGTATTTAAATTCCAGCGCAGATTTACATTTAATTCAATCACCCAACGGCTTGTTATTAAAATTGCTTAGTGGTTGATTGTTAATCTATTATTATTGTAATTTTATCGCCCATTACAAAAACAATATATCAGAATAATGGAACACAAGCTCTATCCACTGAAATTCAGCCCTGTATTGAAAGATAAGATTTGGGGTGGCACTAAAATGAAAGAAGACCTTGGTATTGATTACTCCCCACTTCCAAATTGTGGTGAAGCCTGGATGATATCAGGTGTGGAAGATAATCCGTCAATAGTGTCCAATGGTTTCCTTGAAGGAAATGAGCTCAATGAACTTGTTGAAATTTATATGGGCGAGTTGGTTGGTGATGAACAGTTTAACCGTTACGGTTTAGAGTTTCCCTTACTCATAAAGTTTATAGATGCTGCCGATTACCTCTCCATTCAAGTACATCCCGATGATGCATTGGCTGCCAAAAGGGGAATAGGCAACGGAAAAACTGAAATGTGGTATATCCTATCAGCTGATAAAGATGCTGAACTTATTTCAGGTTTTGCAAAAGACACTACAAAAGATGAATACCTAAACCATCTGGAGAATAATAAGCTAACTAAATTACTAAACTTTGAGAAGGTTCAGGCAGGTGATGCTTTCTATATGCCCGCCGGTCGTGTTCATGCCTTAGGACCGGGCATACTGCTTGCCGAAATTCAACAGACCAGTGATACCACCTACCGCATTTACGACTGGGACAGGGTGGATAGCAAAGGGCAGGCACGAGAGCTGCATACTGAAGAAGCGCTGGAAGCCATCGACTTCAAAGCATACGATGACTACAAGTCGGATTACAAGGAAGTCAAGAATGCCTCATCCAATGTGGTAACCTCTCCATATTTCACCACTAACATAATAGTTCTTGATAAGGCCCTGGCAAAGGATTATACTGAACTTGACTCGTTTGTTATCTATATATGTGTTGAAGGAAGTCTTACACTTGTGCATGATGGAAATGAAGAGAAGCAGGTAAGCCTTTCCAAGGGCGAAGTAGTCTTAATTCCAGCAGTTATAGATAGAATTGACTTAATACCTTCTGGTTCTGCTAAAGTATTGGAAGTATTTATAAATTAGCGCACGATTTCCAGAGATGAGTATCAACATTTACGAGTTTTTGGGAGAACCCTTAATCTTTGGCATAAATATTGCATAGATAAAAAGGTGAGTAAATAAAGGTAATG
>CALCQV010000030.1 GCA_937894795.1 uncultured Bacteroidales bacterium | reverse complement strand
CGGAACAAGTTTTAACGCTGAACGCGTTTCAGTTCTTTGACATCTTGAAATTGAAGACCCTGCGTTACCTTCTTTTTGAGAGCTGCTTGCCCATCTGAACAATGAATGCATTGTATCTACTTTCAATTATCTTTGTACTAATTCCAACTTCATTATGCAGCAACTCAATAGGGAAATATTTGAAATGATTTTCCGTACTGAATTCAAGGCTCTTTGCTACCTGGCACAGAAGGTGGTGAAAGATCAGGAGGCTGCCCGTGAGATTGTGCAGGAAGCATTCGTTAACCTCTGGGAAAAACGCGATTCGATTGACCAAGACCGCAACATCAGATCGTACCTTGCCACCGTTATTTACAACAGGAGCCTGAACTGGCTGCGCGATAACCGGAAATTCAACGTGTCGCTGCTGGAACTGGAGAACCTTTCCGACATAGCAGCTATGGAGTCAGTGGATAACGATCAATTGGCAGAAACTGAACTTCATGACCTGATTCAGAAGTCTATTAATGAACTTCCTGAAAAGTGTCGGGAAGTATTTGTGCTGAGCCGTTATGAAAACATGAAGTACAAGGAAATTGCCGATCAACTGGATATATCCGTTAAAACCGTGGAAGCCCAGATGTCGAAGGCACTGCAGCATCTGCGTTTACGACTGGCAGATTACATCAGAATGATCATTCTGATATTTTTAACATTCAGACAGTAAGGGTATAACGCAAATTAGGTGTATAACTGACAGGAGATAAACACAATGGACGAGATTAAATCATACTACGACGACCTGATTACAAGGTACTTTCTGGGAGAAGCTACTCCTGAGGAGATCAGCGGTCTGTCGGATTGGTTGAGCAGGGATCCGTTGAACATTAAATTGTTTGATGAGTACCGCCAAACATGGCTGTTGACAGTCAATGACGCTGTTTCTTCATCCATTGATATAGATAAAGAATGGTCGGCTATGGCCGAAATGATTGATCAGCCATCCTCAACATCACAGGTCAACCGCTCATTACGGAAAAAGTCGCCGATCTTTTCACTTTCCACATCATGGAAGGTAGCTGCTTCAATAATAATGCTGGCTGTTATTGCTGCCGTGTTCTATTATACCACGCTGACTCCCAATATGGTGGAGGTGTATGCAGAAACCGGCAATCTGGAGCAGATACTCCCCGATGGTTCCGTTGTTACTTTGTACAAAGGTTCTACCATTGAATACCCTGCTGAATGATACTTGAAGGCGAGGCTTTTTTCAGGGTTACACCCGATGCTTCGCATCCATTCGTGGTTTCAGGGAATGATGTAAGGATAAAGGTATTGGGCACCTCTTTTAATGTCAATACCCGCGAAGATAAAAACATGGTGAGTGTTGTGCTCTCTACAGGTAAAGTATCCCTCTATTTCAAGAAAAACGAAGCGGAACATCTGATACTCAATCCGGGTGAGAAGGCTTTGATCCATTTGGATAAGAAGAGCATGCAGAAATCAGCCAATTCTGACCCCAACTACAATGCATGGATGACAAGAAGCGTTACCTTTAACAATACAAATCTTAAAGAGGTGATTGCTACTTTGGAGAAGGTATATCAAACTAAGATAATATTAAGCAATGGGGTGTCAGATGATTGCACACTGACCGCTACCTTCAACCAACAATCATTTGAAGAGGTGATGCAGGTAATCGGCATGACCCTCGATCTGCAGATTACAAGCAAGGATAATATTACCACTATCGATGGTGCCTGCAACTAGCAAAAAGTATATAGCTGAACTAAAGGGGCCTGCTACAATCCCTATGTTGCCGGGTCAGTGGCACAGCTTTCTACTCCATTTTATGCTTATGGTGTTTTCAGCATTTCCTTTACTAGCGCAGGATCTGGAAAAGAGGATCACCATCCGGGCAACGGATATCACGTTAGGCAAGGCACTTGAGCGAATTGAGAAGGAAAGTGGACTACTCTTTTCGTATAATCCCCGTAAGGTACCGGTCAGACAGAAAGTGACGATTGATGCCGTAAACAAACCAGTGAAGGAGATTCTGGATGAGCTGCTCATTCCCTTGAAACTCACTTACTTTATATCAGGGCACCAGATCATCATCAAACAACAGCAGAAGCCAACCGCAGGTATGGAGCCGGCTGATGAAAAGCTAACCATGCACACCATCAGTGGATTCCTGAGCGACAGCACCAATGGAGAAATGCTGATTGGTGCAGCCATCTACGATAAGGAAACCTGGAAAGGCACTATCACAAATGCTTATGGGTTCTATTCACTCACGCTTCCCTCTGGCAATTACATGATCACATACTCGCTGGTTGGTTACCGACAGTTGCATGTTCCCGTGCATCTGGTGAAAGATGTACGATTGAACCTAAAAATACCCGAAGCGTCCATTGAGATGGAGGAAGTGGTGATCAGCGGTGAGAAAGAAATTGCTGTTATTGATCCCAAAGCAGGAGGTGAAGTACATTTCTCTGCGGCCTCACTCAAACGTATGGCCGGATTTGCCGGGAACGTAGATGTGATAAAATCGCTTCAGTCTGTTCCCGGCATCAATGCTTTTGGCGATGGCTCTTCCTTCTATTATGTGCGTGGTGGTGATAAGGATCAGAACCTGATGTTAATAGACGAAGCGCCCATTTTCAATCCGGCACACTTGTTTGGCTTTTTCTCTGCCCTGGCGCCCGATGCTATAAAGGATGTCAGGGCATTCAAGGGGGATCTCCCGGCTTCCTTCGGAGGAAGGCTCTCTTCGGTCATAGACATTCATGCCCGGGATGGAAATCTCAACAGGATCGGCTTCTCAGGGAACATTGGCATCTATACCTCCGACCTGACTGTTGAAGGTCCACTGATCAAGGAGAAGAGCTCCTTCATACTTTCGGCACGACGCTCAAACCTGAACTGGCTTACACGATTGGACGATGTAAACAACAGGAAGTTAAGCATCAATTTCTATGACCTTAATGCCAAGCTCAATATTAAGATAAACGACAAGAACCGCTTATTCCTCACCGGTTTCACCGGCAAGGATGATTTCAGTCGTTTGACCAATGCATCCGTGCACACTTTCGGTCTTAGCTGGGATAATGCTACCGCCACCCTGCGTTGGAACCACCTCTTTAACAACCGGCTGTTCATCAATACTACAGCGCTTTCCAGTAAATACAATTATTACCTGTTCATGTCGCGTGAGCTTGACGACTACTGGAACTCTTCCATTAGGGCAGGCACACTGAAATCAGATCTAACCTGGTTCATCAACCCTGAAAACACCTTCCGTACAGGAATTGAACTCAGTCGTTATCACTCCAATCCCGGTAATGTACATTTCTCAGATGATGCTGTCCAGCAAAATGCACCTGAAATATCACCCTACAATTCGCTGGGCATAAGTTACTACATAAGCAATGACCGCATTATAAGAGAACGGCTCACCATAAAGGCAGGACTTCGGTTGAGTTCATGGAGGAATCTGGGACCGGCAACCGTTTATTTCTTCGACGCCAACTACAGACCCATTGATACTGTTACAGTTGCCGACAATAAATACTTTTCTCCCTACCTTAATGCGGAGCCAAGAATAAGCTTTGCCTATAGGTTAACCGGGGCTTCCTCCCTTACAGCAGGCTACAGCAGAACCGTTCAGTACCTGCAGATGCTCTCAAATTCAACCAGTCCGTTCACTTCCCTGGAAGTATGGGCAGCTGCCGGCAACAACATACAGCCGCAAAAAGCTGACCAATTCACCGTTGGTTACCTTGCATCGAGGCAGAAGTTCCATGTAAGTGTTGAAGCCTACTATAAATTGCTCTACAACCAGATTGATTATAAAGATCATGCCAATATGCTCTATAACCCTCTGATAGAAGGCGAATTGCGCTTTGGTGATACGAAAGCCTATGGCGTAGAACTGCTGCTACGTAAAAGTGAAGGCAGACTTTCAGGGTGGGTAGGCTACGCTTGGTCGAGGGTCCTGCGCACCATACAGGATGTAAACAATGGCAAGGAATTCCCCGCTTCATACGACCATCCCAACAGCATATTTGCCAACATGGTGCTGAATGCAGGCAAACGATGGGACTTCTCCGCCAATTGGATTTACATGACAGGTTCCCCATTCACCTCCGCCATTGGGTTCATGCAGTATAACGGATATACGGTTCCGCTTTACGGCGATAAAAACAACGACCGGTTTCCCGATTATCACCGGTTGGATATATCGGTTACATTCAGGTTGAATAAACCTGATAAAGGTTTCAGGCACAACCTCGTACTATCACTGTATAATGCTTACGGCAGGAGTAATCCCTTCTCGGTTAGCTTTAACAAGATAATGGACGACAACGGGAACTTTGTAGTACCTGCCGACCTTGCCGGGAATGTGGAAATAATCCCGACACGAATCTCAGTGGCAGGTATTATACCTTCACTGAACTATACCTTCAAGTTCTGAGAACCATGCAAAGAGAACCGGGATATATCATCAGGAATTTCTTTACTGCCACAGTGCTGGGTGTAATTGTCTTGCTTGCCGGTTGTGAAAAAGCCATTGATTGGCCAGTGGCCGGTGATACCAATGATTACATTGTGGTTGACGGTATGATTACCGATGAGTATAAAATTCAAGAGATACGACTGACAAAGACGGTATCGGCTCCCAATGAACTGCCTGAGCCTGTAAAAAATGCGGAAGTCATTGTGAGTACCGACGACAGAGTATTTACCTTCAAAGTAGACCCTTCACGCCCAGGCCACTATATCTCTGATACCCTGTTTGCAGGTGTGCCTGGCAAAGAATATACCCTATTTATAAATGGCGGTAACCGAATAATATCAGCAAGAGCGAAGATGGTGGCCATCTCCAATTTTATATTTCTGCGCTATGCTCATCAGGGAAATAATAAGCTTTTCAGGATAACCTGGGTTTCAAATCCATACAGTGCAGGGAATCCAGCCATGTATGAAATACTGCTCGACTGGTCTAATGTACAGGGATATGAAGACCTGCCCCCGGACAGTACCAAAGCACGACTACTCTATTATACACTGCCTACACTTGATGTAAGTCAGATGTTTGCGCCTGAAATAGAAACGGTACTTTTTCCTCCCGGCACTATCATCACAGAGAGGAAGTTTTCGCTGACAAGCGAACACGCAGCTTACATACGGGCACTTTTGGCAGAAACCAACTTCCAAGGGGGCTTGTTCAATTCGGTTCCTTCCAATCTGCCAAAGAACTTAAGTGGCAGCGGTGTAGGTTATTTCAGTGCCTGCGCAATGATTTCAAAGACACAAACGGCGCGTAATTAAAAATATTCTTTGCCCACATAAGGGTAAAAGGTATTCCAGGTGTATAATATTTAAAGAACGACTAAAAAAGATAAACACTAAAAATCAGCGATTATGAAAATGAACCAATGGTTTTATACAGGCGCACTTGCACTCGCGCTTACAGGTATGACATTAACATCATGCCAGAAGGATAAACTGGTTAGTGGCACTAATGATTACACATCCATGACCAACCTTTCAGAAGATGAAATAGCCGTGGAGGAAGCAACCAACGAATCCATGGAAGATGTAGAAGGTTTGCTGAGCTATAATGGAGGAAATTTCAAATCAACGGATCGGGTACCATGCAATGCAACCGTTGATTCCACAGAGATTGTGAATGATACGATTACCATTTACATCACCTATGACGGACTCTCATGTAACGGGAGACGATACAGAACCGGTCAGGTACAGATCAGGAAGAGAGTGGGCACCCATTTCGGAATGGAAGGAGCCAGTGTAAACATTAAACACATTAACTTCACAGTGTCCAGACCAAATGGTGGTAGAAGCATGACCTTCAACAGTTCAAAGACATTCACCAATGTTACCGGAGGTTTTGTTTATATGCTGGGGCACGACGGATTCAACTCACTGGTACATCGCCTGCAGGGAAGGATGGGTATTACATTTGATAATGGAACCACCCGCTCATGGCTCGTTGCACGCCAACGCACCTATACAGGAACACGCGGTAATTTGATATTGACAGTTGATGGTTTCGGTACATCAGGAGAATATAACAATCTGGTTACCTGGGGTACCAACCGCAACAATGAACAGTTCTATACAGAAATCAACCAATCGATTGTTTATAAACAAAGCTGTGGCTGGGATCCTGTTTCAGGAACAAAAATTCACCGCATACCTGAAGCAGATAAGAGTGCTACTGTTTTCTTTGGCTACAATAGTGACTTTCAACCCATAACCGGAGATGAATGCCCGACACACTACCGCGTTGACTGGCAGAATGGAACCTATACCGGAACAAGGTTGGTACCACTGCCTTAGATATTCGCCAGGTAATCAGTTTGAGATAACTTTCAGGTGAAACATCATACTTATTAAGCCTGTATCACAACAACGGATTAGGGGGCAAATTAATACCTCAATACCCGGAAAAAGCATCCTTGCAAGGATGCTTTTTTTAATTTCAACGGGTCTGCTTCATTACCCTCTATCGCTCCATTTTACACTTCATCCACTGAATACGTCGATTCAGTAACTATTATTTTTCTCGTGGTAATTGGTGATGCAATTTTGTACCATCAAACAGCAACAATACCATGAGAACATTACTTGCATTACTACTTATAACTTTATCTGTTAACGCCTCAGCACAAGGTAAGGGAAGTGGCACAGGAACCGCTATAACCGGAACCATCAGGAATCAACAGGATGAAAGTCTGCCTGGAGCCAACATCTACCTCCGTGGCACTTACGATGGCACTACCAGCAATATAGAAGGTTTTTATAAGCTGGTGACTAAAAGAACCGGAACATTCATGCTGGTGGTTGAATATCTGGGCTATGAATCGGTTGAAACGGAGATCAACCTGGCAGGAGAGGATTTCAACCAGGATATCCGGCTGAAAGAGACCTTTAATAAGCTGGACGTTGTTACGATATCTGCCGGAACCTTTGAAGCAGGCGACAAAAAGCAGTCGAACACCCTCAGTTCACTCGATATGATCACTACTGCAGGAGCTGTGGGTGATGTATTCGGTGCACTTCAAACACTGCCCGGCACGACCTCCAATGGCGAATCGGGAATGCTTTTCGTTAAAGGAGGTGATAGTGGTGAATCACAGACCTTTATTGACGGTGCACTGGTACATACACCCTATAATTCTGCTGCCCCAAATACTTCCACCCGCGGCAGGTTCAATCCCTTCATGTTCAAGGGAACCATCTTCAGTACCGGCGGATACTCGGCCGAATACGGTCAGGCTCTGTCGAGTGTGTTGCTGCTCAGCACCAATGATATGCCTGAACAGGACCAGCTCGACTTGTCGTTAATGACCATCGGACCAGAGATAGCCGGTACGAAACTATGGAAAAACGGAGCCATTACTGCAACGCTCAGTTACATGAACCTGAAACCTTATATGGAGCTGGTTCCCCAGAACTACGACTGGAAGAAGGCTCCCGAAAATACCTCTGCTGCCTTTAGTATCAGGCAGAAGACCGGCAAGACCGGTATGCTTAAAATATATGGAAGCTTTGACAACAGCAACTTTACCCTTGCCCAGAAAGATCTTGATCTGGATAAGATGATCGACTACAACCTCGATAACAAGAACTACTTTGTAAATACCTCCTGGAAGACAACGTTAGGCAAACATACTACCTTGACTACTTCAAGCTCTTTTACCAATGATAATGATGACGTTGCATTCGAAGGGAATGCATTTGAGAAGCAGAACAGGGGTATTCATCTCAAGGAGGTCATTTCACAGGAGCTTAATGCCAAGACTACCCTCAGGGCTGGTGCTGAATGGATGATGAATACCTATGACCAGTCATGGCTATCAGCTGAGGATACTATTAGAATCGATTATGAAAACCACACGCTGGCAGCTTTTGCTGAAGCAGAACTCTACACTTCAAAACGATTTGTAACACGGCTTGGTATACGTGCAGAACACTCATCTTATCTGGACAGGTTCAATTTAGCACCGCGACTCACAGCAGCCTGGAAGCTCAATGAAACAAGCCAGTTCTCAGCAGCCTACGGTTGGTTCTTGCAGAATCCTGCCAATGAATTCCTCATATATACGGATCAACTTGATTATGAACGCGCTGATCACTACACACTGAGTTATCAATCCTCTAAAAATGAGAGAACCTTTAGAGCTGAAGTATATTATAAGGATTACAACAGCCTCGTTAGGCAATTGCCCGGGACCTTCTATCTGCCTGAAAATTACAATAACACTGGAAGCGGCTATGCAAAAGGTCTTGACTTATTCTGGCGCGATAAAAAGAGTGTTAAAAACGGCGATTATTGGGTATCGTACTCATGGTTGGATACAGAGCGGGATTACCGAGATTACCCGGAGATGGCCACTCCC
>CALCQV010000029.1 GCA_937894795.1 uncultured Bacteroidales bacterium | reverse complement strand
GGAGAGCATACCATACCCTACCAAACACTTGATGTAAGCTGGAGTTTTCTGTATAAACCCAACATAATATTCTATGGAGCAGTGACCAACGTGCCCGGCTTTAAACAGGAATTTGGCAGACGGTATTCAAGCAATCCTGATGAGGAGGGAAACTACCGATCAACCAATATAATACCCGGATCAGGCAGGTTCTATGTCCTGGCAGTCTTCATCACCCTAACTAAAAAAGGAGATTCCAATCAGTTGGATAAAATTCAGTAGAACTTGTAGTTGGCGACAGCACATCCGGTAATTGACCAATCAAAGGTAATATGCTTAAATAAAATCCGGCTAATAAATTGAAAAACCAAACAGCAAATTAACCCGAAAAAATCAACAATAAACCTTAGAAAAAATGAAAAAAGTCATCATTACCTTCGCAATTATACTGGCAGCTACTTCTGGTAAATCACAGAATCAGGAATATTACGAGGCCATGGGCGAAAGCCTCCATAAGTATGCACAATGCAAGTCGACCGATGATTTCA
This sequence comes from uncultured Bacteroidales bacterium, assembly GCA_937894795.1. GTDB lineage: Bacteria > Bacteroidota > Bacteroidia > Bacteroidales > Lentimicrobiaceae > Lentimicrobium. Next base: position 7,542 of record CALCQV010000029.1, on the reverse strand, counting down.
GGGCATTGGGAAATCGATTTGGCCTTATTGCCGCCAATGAAAGCAATCAATGGCTCCCCTACTACTATCATGCACACTGCTATATTATCATGAGTTTTATGGAAGCACAGGGATCGCCCAACAAGGATTTATACCTGGATGAAGCAGAGAAATCCATTAACCGAATCATTGAACTGGCCCCTAAGGAAGCTGATGTATGGGCATTGCAGGGCATGCTTTATACCGCCAGGTTGGTGGTGAATCCAATGGAGCGCGGTCAGAAATACAGTATGATGTCGGCACAGGCAGTAGGTACAGCCGTTGGCATTGACCCTGCAAATCCACGTGCCCGCTTGCTTAAACTTCAGAACGATATGGGTATGGCACAGTTCTTTGGAAAGGATACCAAGGAGTTTTGTCAGGAAGCAGAATTATTGGTAAAGGATTGGGACAACTATACGCCCAAATCACCCTTACACCCAAACTGGGGGAAATCACAGGCCGAAGAGGTGGTAAAAGAGTGCAGATAATAGCGAATCCACATATCCAACTATATATGGATTCAGTCATCTTCCTACAGCATTACTATCTTTGCAGGAGGCAACGACAATCAATAATTAATTACATTTACTTCAGAATTACAGAGAACAAATAAGGTCATCAGGTTATGAAAATCACTACCCCCTTGATAAAACCAATAACTATTCTGGAGTTTATAGCTGCCAACATCGTCATCTCCTTTATCATATTGGTGGTATTTTTTAATGGCGCCTTTGAAAGCCTGAAGACTTTCATGCTGGGTATGGGCTGGTCATTTGCCATCTGCTCTACCCAATGGTTAGGGCCGATTATCATCAATTATTTATTGGATAAAAAATACCGGTGGATTGATCAACCGGTTAAAAGGACGTTTATTGAGATTTTCTGTCTTCTGCTATGGTCTATCACCGCATTCGTGGCAGTGCAAACCATAATGCACTACCTGGTTAACGGGTTGACTCCCCAGCAGTCGTGGGATTCCATAGCAGCATCAATCATCATCACCTTTTTGATATCGTTCTTTATCTCACTCACCTTCACTGCGATAGGCTTCTTCAGGGCCTGGCAGAAGTCGGCGATCAGTGAGGCTGAAATGAAAATCCAGGTAATGGCATACAAGTATGAGTCACTACGCAACCAGCTTAATCCGCATTTCCTGTTTAACAGTTTAAATGTGCTGAGTGACCTGGTCTATTCCGATCAGGCACAGGCAGTGAAATTCATACGACAGATGAGTGATCTCTTTCATTATATGCTCGACAGTCGGGATAAGGAACTGGTTCCTTTGAAGGAGGAGATGGAATTCATGAATGCCTATGCCTATCTGATGAAAACCCGCTTTGGTGACAAGCTCCGCCTCACCGTGAATCTGGATGAAAATACTGAGGCCTATATTGTGCCCATGACTCTGCAACTACTTATAGAGAATGCTGTTAAGCATAATGAAGTCTCTGAAAAATACCCATTGGAGATTATCATCAACCGGGTGGACGATTATCTGGAGGTTGAGAATGCAAGAAAACCAAAACAGGTAGGTGAAATGTCGGGGAATACGGGATTAAAGAACATCTCCCAACAGTACAGCTATTTCACTGATCAAAAGATAGAGGTCTTGGCCACTGACAGCACCTTCAGAGTTAGAGTTCCATTAATTAACTCTCCGGAGAAATGAAGATACTGATTATTGAAGATGAGGCAAGGGCGGCAAGCCATCTTGAACGACTGCTAAAAAAGGTGGAGCCGCACATGGAGGTACTTGCCCGCATTGAAACGGTACGCGATGCCGTGGAGTTCCTTTCACATAATCATACAGCTGAGCTTATATTTTCAGATGTCCAGTTAGCCGATGGATTGTGCTTTGAAATCTATAAGCAGGTTGAAGTGGCCTGTCCCATCATTTTCACCACTGCTTATGATCATTATGCCATGGAAGCATTTAAGACCAATGGCATTGATTATTTACTCAAGCCCATTGATGAGGAGAGTCTTGAAAAGGCAATAGAAAAAGCTAACCGCTTCACACCTGCGCAAGGATTGGAAAAACTACTCGCCTTAGCCGGAATACAGCCGCCAAAACACTACAAGTCAAGGTTCATGGTCAGAGTGGGCGATAAAATAAAAACCATCCCTGTTGAAGATATCACCTCATTTTACAGCCAGGAGAAGGCAACATGGCTCCATACCAAAAACAACCGGAACTATAACATCGACTTTACGCTTGACCAACTGGAGGATATGCTCAATCCCGTTGATTTTTTTCGCATTAACCGCCGTTACATTGTATCGCCCGATGCATGCAATAACATTACTGCCTGGTCAAACAGTCGACTGAAGATGCATATTGAAGGGATTGACGACAATGATATCATTGTAGCGCGGGAAAGAGTGCAGGAGTTCAGGGAGTGGCTGGATAAGTAACTCACCACCCAACCTATTGATGAGGGATAGAATCCTGCAAGAAAAGGGAAACTGATACAAATTAGTGATATTTATGCGCTTTAATCAAAAATAATTCCTTACCTTTGCCGGATAAGAAAAGATCACATTTTTCGACTCTAAAGGTCAGTTATTATTCAAATAAAGAGCAACATGTCGACAACCGCCTTAATTATCATTACCCTTATCCTTGTAGTTATTGCTTACCTGTGGTTTGCAGCCCAAAAGATGAAGAACATGCCGGTAGTGGCAGAACATGAAAACATTGTGACACTAACAGAAGCGAACTTACAGCACCAGTTAAAGAACGGGATTTCACTTGTAGACTTCTGGGCAGCCTGGTGTATGCCATGCAAGATGATGGCTCCCATATTAAACGAAGTAGCAGAAGAATCAAACGGCAAAGCCAGGATATGCAAGCTTGATGTGCAACAATACCAGTCAGTTGCAGCCAAATATTCTGTACGCAACATCCCTACACTGATACTTTTTAAGGATGGTAAAGAAATAAATCGTTTTGTAGGAGTAAAGACCAAGGACTTTCTGCTGAAAGAAATTGCCAAAGTCAGCTAATCAACCACCATCTGAACGAATTACAGTTTACAAATTCTACGCCCATTATCAGTATTGTCATGGTATCAGGTTGATCATAGATAATTTATGGTTCCATAAATAAGCTGCAAAGTATCGGTAATTTCATTTATAGAAACAGTGCTCAGATGGTTTTTCCCTAAATTTGCTGACTGAATTACCACACAATGCAAGAATTAACTTCCATTACACCCTATAAGGTGACATCGGCCGAGACTGACATGTTTGCCCGCATCAGGCTCAGTGCCCTGGTAAATCTGTTTATTCAGTCGGCCATTGATTCGGCAGAGAGTTTAGGTTTTGGCTTTGAAGCATTCCGACATCAAAAGCTGTTTTGGGTAATCAGCAGGTTCAACATTGAGATCTACCGACCCCTGATTTGGAATGAACAAGGAGAGGTGGAGACCTGGCCTAAGGATCTGGACAAGATGCACTATATAAGAGATTTCATAGTAACCGACAGTGATCAGGAGATTGTTGCCAAGGCTACTTCGGGGTGGCTTGCCGTTGACACAGCCACCAAACATCCGGCTATCATTGAAGGAGTGGATGCAAATATATTCAACCGGCTAAAGGATAAACATGCACTGCCTGATTTCCCGGCAAAGCTGCCTCCGGTTCATGGTGAGGAAGTGATGGAGGTAACTTCTCAATACTTTGACATCGACATTAACCGGCATGTAACCTCAACCCGCTATTTCGACGCCATGATGAACACCTACCCTGTAGAGTTTCACCAGAGGCACTATCCTTCAAAAGTAGCCGTCAACTTTATGAAAGAAACCAGGTATGACGATACAGTGCAACTGATACGACATGATATTAATGACCGGTCGTATGCCTTTGAAGGAATAAATAAAACAAGGAACATAACTGCCTTCAGGGGACATATTGAATTCTGAGGAGAATTCCCACAGTCAAATAAAAATATTATTACCTTTGCACCATCCAAAACCGGCCCTGTAGTTCAATGGATAGAACGGAAGTTTCCTAAACTTTAAATATAGGTTCGATTCCTATCGGGGCTACACTAATACACATTTAACCGCCTGATATACATAGATATACAGGCGGTTAAATATTTTATAATCACAGACACTCCAATGGAAGCAAGAAGTGAAGCACTAATTAGCTGACTTTATTATTGTAATTTTTCGTTCACCGGAATTATCATATTCCAAATTGCCATTTAACCATACTTTAGTGCATGAAACAAAACCACCATTATCATTGCGGTATATCTTGCATTGCAAGGTATCCCTATCATTTTCATTCCACTGAATATAGGTAATCGGGTCGCTTCCATCGTCTTGAATTTTATCACTGGGTGTAATTCTCATAATAAACCGACCTTCATGCTCAAAGAATCTATAATTCTTTGGGAAATCGCAATTACCACAAGAATGGCTGAATTCCTCTCCATTCAGTAGATAAAATAACTCTATATTTGCCTTATTATAGGAATTTTCAGCTTCAGGATTTAATAAATCCACACCACCTTCAGTTTCAACTTTTATATCAATGTTAATGTCCCATACGTCACTTTCAGATTTCTTTGAGCAACTGAAAAGGATCAAACAACTGCATATTAATATTATGTTTTTCATATTAGTTATGTTTTATACTTTTATTTATGGTTCTATATTATAAACTATTTTTCTATGATAATTGTAAGCATTTCCATTTGGAGCGGTAAAGTTATTAAGCCCACACCATGAAAAATTATTGCCTCAACCCCAATTCATATGAAAGTATAAATAGTCATAAGCTCCAATAACATTACCATAATCATCAAAAATACATTCATGACCAGCTCTGTATCCATCACACACCCATGCATGCCCTGTATAAAGAGGAATTCCAAGAAAATATCCTGAAATTCTATCACCACTCATGTATACCGGCCTATTTTGTTGTAAATTAGATTTAACGGTATTGTGATTGAAGTCACTATAACTAGCATTGGAATAGTTAAAATCATTCAGTAAAGCATCATCAACATCAGAAGAACTAGCGCCTGAAGCTTCACAACCATAATCCATATCTACAGAAGTGCCTGCATCTCTCATTAATGCTTGTGTTTCAGAGGTCCCAGCGTTATTGGACATGGTTGACCAATTGTAATTTGAAGGATATTCATAATACCTCATAATTTGAGCCATTGCTGTAGCTACGCAACCAGTAAGTGCATGTCCATTGGCCGGAACTGAACAACCTTGAAATGGACATAAATCATTATAACCCATACCTTGTTCCCATGCAGTTGTTAATAATGGAGCTTTTTCATAATAATATGCATTGGGACATTCCCATGGTGTTTCACCTGGTTCAATATTCCGCGTTTGCATTGCATTCCATTCGTCACTGATTTCTTTAGTTTGCTCAAGATTGTTTTTTCTAGCAAATTCGATTGCTTTAACTTCTCCATATAACCAATAAAGGAAGCTTTTAGGAATAGAATCAAGGTTTATACCGTTTTTAAAGTCAGAATAACTTAATATAGGATGTGATCTATTGTCAGCAGCAAAAGTTAACACTATGTCGTTTGACAATTTGGTTAAATAAAATACAGTAATGTCATCAGAATCTTTGATTTCAGTATACTCCAAAATATTAATACTGTCTATGCTGTTTCTTGCAGCTACATTACTAAATAACTCAAGTTGTCCTTTTAATTTTTGATTATTTTAAACGATTTCGTATACTTTTTCAATTGATACAAAATGTATCGATTCATTTGGAATATTATTTGATTTGTCAAGATCCTTCCTGCAACTTTGGAATGAAAACATCACTCCAATTATTAATAGAATCTTAATTTTACAAAGCTTATTCATATCTCAAGATTTTATGTTTGCTTATATGCTTTGGCAAACTATTTGGAACAAATAACCCCTTAATTTAAGGAGCGTGGGTCTTCTTCTCCTAACCATAGAAAGGTTTGTTTCTCTTTATTTCTTCTCCTAAGCAGAAACTTTTCTCAGGTGTAGTTAAACTTTACTTTCTTGTCATTAATATCAAAGCCATCGAAAATTGATACAATCAAAAATGAGGTTTAATGTATTTTGGTCAAGCAATTCTATTTGAACTTAGCATTTTTTGTGACAAATAATTTGTAAATGTAACTAATTTATTCAAGAATCAAATAATTTATGTTATCAATATTTTTTATTTCGCAATTGGTACATTGATAAATTTTAAATCGTTTATTTATTCAATTGAAGAATAGAATCAGCTTATAGAAAGTAAAGAATAAAATCAGAAACGACTTGCGAATTGTTAATCTATCTGCCTGAATTGTTGATTCATTCAGTATTCCAATCCAACAGCTTCAGAAAAACAATAATGCATCTTGTAAGGCCATTTGCATTTTTATCACTGTAAGACTTTACAGGCAATGTTAATGTTTCCGTATAGTTGAGATGTTTATACTTCATTTCAACTGTACAATTTACGGTATATAGTTAAATCCTTTCATTTACGTTCTCTCGTCTTTGAAGTTGTCATAACAGTTACGACTTTGTCAGGATCGTTTAATAATGCGTTCTCATCTTGCCAATATAAGAACACGATTTCATCTTTTTTTACTTATTCACTGTAGCTGGTGTTACTTTCAGAAATTTAGCCAGTTCCCTTATGCTCTGGATATAAATACATTTTACTTCTTAGGCAATGGCACTATACCAGCCAGTTCGCCGATAACGTTTACCAGATCACTTCCGGTGGGTACCACAATCTTGGTATTCTGCTGTAGTGATGTTTCCATTGCTTCAAGTTTTCGCAATACTTGTGCATTGCCGATGAAGTACTTTTCAGCCGCTTCATTTACCAGTTTAATGGCCTCGGCCTCCCCTTCAGCGTGCAGTATCTTTGCTTGCTTTACTCCTTCTGCTTCTTTGATCTTGGCGCGTTTAACACCATCGGCCACAGTTTCAGCAGCGGTTGCAGAGTCAATGGCGGCAATCTTCTCATTTTCTGCCTTAACTACCTTATTCATGGTCTCCTGCACATCCTTTGGCGGATCAATTTCTTTCAGCTCCGTTCTTACAATCTCAATACCCCATGTCTGGGTCTCTTCATGCAATGTTTTATACAAATCGGCATTTATTTTACCACGCTCACTATTGGCCGATTTTAGGGTAAGTGTTCCAATGATATTACGTAAGGTTGTACGTGCCAGGTTAACAATCTGGAGTCTGTAATCATTGACATTGTAAATTGATCCCTTCACAAATTCCTCTTCAGCCTTTACCCTGAAGTAAACCTGGGCATCAACCCTTGCATTCAGGTTATCATTGGTGATTATCTCCTGGGGCTCAGCATCAACCATCTGTTCCGTTACATTCACCATGAATATCCTGTCGATAATTGGAATGATCCAGTGAAATCCCGGACCAGCGAATTTATAATACTTACCAAGTCGTTCAATCAAGCCACGTTGTGTAGGCCTTACAATTCTAATACCTGCAAAAAATAGTAATACAACCGGAATAATAA
>CALCQV010000028.1 GCA_937894795.1 uncultured Bacteroidales bacterium | reverse complement strand
GGTTCGAATCCCTCCATCGGCTCAGTTCTTTGAATGATGAAGATTTAGAATAAAATTAAAGCGGGGAGATTCCAGAGCGGTCAAATGGGGCAGACTGTAAATCTGTTGGCGCAGCCTTCGGAGGTTCGAATCCTCCTCTCCCCACAATAACTCAAAAGTGAGCTAGTAATAGCTAGAACACTTTGGCTATGCGGAAATAGCTCATTTGGTAGAGCGACAGCCTTCCAAGCTGTAGGTGGCGGGTTCGAGCCCCGTTTTCCGCTCAATCTGACTGCCGCTGATATGCTCAACTATTGACTTGGATCGGCTGACTTCAGAGTTAAGCCGACGTAGCTCAGTGGTAGAGCACTTCCTTGGTAAGGAAGGGGTCACGAGTTCAAGTCTCGTCGTTGGCTCAGATTTTTTTGTATAATGGTAAGTTTTAAAAAATTTACAAAAATTAACACATCTATTTAATATGGCAAAAGAAAAATTCGATCGTTCCAAACCGCACGTTAACGTTGGTACCATCGGTCACGTTGACCATGGAAAGACTACATTAACTGCTGCTATTACTCTGTGCCTGGCCGATAGAGGTTGGTCAGAGTTCAGGTCATTTGACTCAATTGACAATGCTCCTGAAGAAAAAGAAAGAGGTATTACTATTAATACCGCTCATATCGAGTATCAAACAGCTACTCGTCACTATGCGCACGTTGACTGCCCAGGTCACGCTGACTATGTTAAAAACATGGTAACAGGTGCTGCCCAGATGGACGGTGCTATACTCGTAGTTGCAGCAACTGACGGGCCAATGCCTCAGACTCGTGAGCATATCCTTTTAGCTCGCCAGGTTGGTGTTCCCCGCCTCGTTGTTTTTATGAATAAAGTGGACCTTGTTGACGACGGTGAACTTCTTGATCTCGTTGAGATGGAAATCCGTGACCTTCTTACCTTCTATGGTTTTGATGGTGATGCTACTCCAGTTATTCGTGGTTCTGCCCTTGGAGGTTTGAATAAAGAACCAGTTTGGGTAGAAAAGATTATTGAACTTATGGACGCTGTTGACAGCTGGATTCCACTGCCTCCGCGTGATATTGATAAGGACTTCCTTATGCCAGTTGAAGACGTATTCTCTATTACCGGTCGTGGTACCGTTGCTACCGGACGTATTGAAACTGGAGTGATCCATACTGGTGACCCTGTTGAGATCATTGGCCTTGACGCTGAGAAATTGAAATCAGTTGTTACAGGAGTTGAGATGTTCCGTAAAATCCTCGATACAGGTGAGGCTGGTGATAACGCAGGTTTATTGCTCCGTGGTATTGACAAAGAAGCTATTCGTCGTGGAATGGTTATTGCAAAACCAGGTTCTGTAAAACCACATAAAGAATTTAAAGCAGAGGTTTATATCCTGAAGAAAGAAGAAGGTGGACGTCACACTCCATTCCACAACAAGTATCGTCCCCAGTTCTATTTCAGAACTACTGACGTTACCGGTGAAGTAATTCTTCCTGAAGGAGTAGAGATGGTAATGCCTGGTGATAACCTGACAATTACTGTTAAGCTTATTCAACCGATCGCTATGTCAAAGAACTTACGTTTTGCAATCCGTGAAGGTGGTAGAACAGTGGGAGCAGGACAGGTGACCGAGATACTTGACATCTAAGAAAAATCGGGATAAAGGTATTCACTAGAATACCTTTATCTCTGCCATATTGAATGATGATTTATGGCAGAGAGTAATCTCTGTGAGTAACAATACTCAAACGGGTGTAGCTCAATTGGTAGAGTAGCGGTCTCCAAAACCGTTGGTTGGGAGTTCGAGTCTCTCCTCCCGTGCAATTAAAAAAAATAGGTTAAATGGCAAAGACAAAAATTCAGGAATACATCAACGAAAGTTACGATGAGTTGGTGAATAAAACATCCTGGCCCACATGGAGTGAACTCCAAAATAGTGCAATAGTAGTATCCGTCGCTTCCCTTATAATCGCTTTAGTCGTTTATTTGATGGATATGTCTTTCCAAACTTTGTTGAAACAGTTCTACCTGCTGTTTTAATGAACAACCTGCTTTTTCTACTAATATATCAGTTATTTGATTTCAATCCTAACCAGGCGTCTGTATGAGTGATCAAGCTAAAAAGTGGTATGTAATCAGGGCCATCAGCGGTAATGAAAAAAAGGTAAAGCAATACCTTGAAAGTGAAATTAGCCGCCTGGGTCTGCATGATGTCATATCTCAGGTGTTGATCCCAACTGAGAAAGTTTATCAGGTGCACAAGGGAAAGAAGATCAGTAAAGAACGGAATTATCTTCCGGGCTATATATTGATTGAAGCAATTTTAACTGGTGAAATCCCACACATTATCAAGAATGTACCGGGAGTATTAGGCTTCCTTGGATCAAAGGGTGAACCCGTTCCCCTTCGACCTGCAGAAGTGAATCGCATATTAGGTAAAGTTGATGAATTAACAGAACAAGGCGAAGAAGTCAGCGTTCCGTTTATTGTCGGCGAAACCGTAACAGTAATTGATGGGCCTTTCAATAGCTTTACCGGCGTTATCGAAGAGATAAACGAGGAGAAGAAGAAATTGAAAGTAATGGTTAAAATATTTGGCCGTAAAACCCCTCTCGAACTGGGATTTATGCAAGTAGAGAAAGATTAAAGAACGGGATGTGTGATAAATAACTTCACTAAGTAATCAACAATGGCAAAAGAAATAAGCGGTTTAATTAAACTGCAAATTAAAGGTGCTGCAGCCAATCCGTCACCACCTGTTGGGCCCGCATTAGGTTCAAAGGGAGTGAATATCATGGAGTTTTGTAAGCAATTTAATGCTCGTACACAGGATTCAGCCGGTAAAATATTACCTGTAATAATTACTGTGTATAAGGACAAATCATTTGATTTTGTCATCAAAACTCCACCTGTAGCAGTTCAGTTGCTTGAAGTAAGCAAATTGAAAAGTGGATCGGCAGAGCCTAATCGTAAAAAAGTTGCTTCCGTTAATTGGGAGCAGGTTCAGGCAATTGCCGAAGCTAAAATGGTTGACCTTAACGCTTTTACGCTGGAATCAGCAATGCGTATGGTAGCTGGAACAGCTAGGAGTATGGGTATTACCATCTCCGGTACTCCACCATTTGCTATTGATAAATAACTAGACTGCCGGTAACGGTTGTAAATTGTTAAAAACAAATTCTTAACAATGGCTAAATTGACAAAAAAAAGGAAAGAGGCACTTGCAAAGTTCGATAAGAATGGCACTTATTCCCTGACTGAAGCCATAAAAGTGGTAAAACAGATTTCAAACACAACTTTTGATAGTTCTGTAGATTTGGATGTACGCTTGGGTGTTGACCCACGTAAAGCCAATCAGATGGTCAGAGGTACTGTTATGTTGCCCCACGGAACTGGTAAAACTGTTAGGGTTTTGGTTCTATGCACTCCTGAAAAGGAAGCAGAAGCTAAAGCAGCCGGTGCAGATTATTATGGGCTGGATGAGTATATCCAAAAAATCAAGGAAGGTTGGACTGATGTTGATGTCGTGATCACTATGCCTAGCATTATGCCTAAGGTTGGTGCCCTCGGTAAAATATTAGGTCCCCGTGGCTTGATGCCAAATCCCAAAACCGGAACTGTCACCATGGAAGTGGGAAAGGCAGTTACTGAAGCGAAAGCCGGAAAAATAGATTTTAAGGTTGATAAGTTCGGAATTATTCACGCAGCTATTGGCAAAGTCTCTTTTGATGAGACTCAGCTTCTAGACAATGCCAAGGAACTCCTTCACTCTATCATTAAATTAAAACCGGCCGCTGCAAAAGGTACATACATGAAATCATTGTTTATGTCAAGTACCATGAGCCCGGGTATTCGTGTTGATCAAAAATCAATCACTGCTTAAGTTTAATCTGTGGACTTTCCTCTTAAAAAGTAAAAATCATCATGAGAAAAGAAGAAAAGAGTCAACTGATCGATACCCTGACAGAGCAGCTGCAAGCAAGCAGTAACCTTTATATTACTGATATTTCAAATTTAAACTCTGAAGTAACCAGTAAACTTAGAAGGTTATGCTTTAAAAAGGATGTAAAGTTGATCGTAGTTAAAAATACATTATTGCGTAAAGCAATGGAACGTTCCGAAAAGGACTTTTCTGGGCTTTATGATGTGCTGAATGGCGCAACTTCTATAATGTTATCGGAAGTTAATAATGAGCCTGCCAAGTTAATCAAGGAATTCAGAAAAACAAGTGACAAACCCATTCTTAAGGGTGCATTTGTTGAAGAAATGTCGTTCTTGGGCGATAAAAGCCTTGATATGCTGGTTAGCATTAAGTCGAAAAACGAACTTATTGGTGACATCATTCTCGCACTTAAATCACCGGCTAATAATGTTATTTCTGCATTACAGTCGGGGGGTCACAAATTGAGGGGTGTAATCAAAACCCTCTCCGAGAGGGAAGCCTGATACTTCATTAGGAAGAAAGAAATCTATAATATCAAGTAAGTAATTATCATTGTAAACATTTAAAAACAACAATAAAATGGCAGACTTAAAAGCTTTTGCAGAACAATTGGTTAACCTGACTGTTAAAGAAGTTAATGAATTAGCCCAAATCTTAAAAGACGAATATGGTATTGAACCCGCAGCAGCAGCTCCTGTTATGATGGCTGGTGGCGCAGGTGCAGGTGATGCAGCAGTAGCTGAAGAAAAAACCTCATTCGACGTAATCCTTAAATCTGCTGGTCAGGCTAAACTTGCAGTTGTTAAATTGGTAAAAGAACTCACAAGTCTTGGGCTTAAAGAAGCTAAAGAACTTGTAGATGCTGCACCAAAAGCTATCAAAGAAGGCGTTACTAAAGACGAAGCCGATGTATTGAAAAAACAACTTGAAGAAGCTGGCGCAGAGGTTGAAGTAAAATAAGTAGACGGGATTAGCTCGCAATTATACACTCCAGGTTCTGTTGCTACGCTCATGCATAGCAGCAGAACCTGTTGTTCCCCGATTTGATATCGGGTTTAATTGTTTTAATTCACGAGTATTATTTACTTAAAATTTCACAACCTTGGCCTCAAAAAAAATAGAACGTATAAGTTTCGGAACCTCTAAAGTACGGACCTCTTATCCTGATTTCCTTGATATACAAGTCAAGTCATTTCAGGATTTTTTCCAATTGGAAACTAACCCTGAAAATAGGGCATCAGAAGGTCTCTATAAGGTTTTCGCTGAGAATTTCCCCATTACAGATGCAAGGAACAACTTCGTACTCGAGTTTCTCGATTACTTTATTGACCCCCCTAGGTATTCCATTGAGGAATGCATTGAACGTGGTCTTACCTATAGTGTTCCTTTAAAAGCTAAATTAAAATTATATTGTACCGACCCTGAGCATGAGGATTTTGAAACTATTATCCAGGATGTATACCTGGGTATGATTCCTTATATGACTCCCAAAGGTACATTTGTGGTGAATGGTGCCGAACGCGTAGTCGTTTCTCAGCTCCATAGATCACCAGGTGTCTTCTTTGGCACCAGTTACCATGCAAATGGTTCCCAATTGTTCTCTGCACGTATAATCCCCTTTAAAGGTTCGTGGATGGAGTTTACAACCGATATCAATAACGTAATGTATGCGTATATTGACAGGAAGAAGAAATTGCCTGTTACTACTCTGTTACGTGCCATCGGATATGAAACTGATAAGGATATCCTCGAAATATTTAACCTGGCTGAAGAAATCAAGGTTTCTAAAGCAGGCTTGAAAAAGGTTGTTGGCCGCCGATTGGCTGCACGTGTTTTGAAAAACTGGATAGAAGACTTCGTCGACGAGGATACTGGAGAAGTTGTTTCAATTGAACGAACTGAGGTAGTTGTTGAACGTGAAATCACCGTTGAAAACCAACACATCGACCTTATTGTTGATTCAGGCGCCAAGACTATTCTATTACATCGTGAAGACCCTGATAATATTGACTATTCAATAATTTTCAATACACTTCAGAAAGATACGGCAAATTCTGAAAAGGAAGCAGTAGAGTTTATATACCGGCAATTGCGTAATGCTGAACCTCCTGATGAGGAAACAGCCCGTGGTATCATTGATAAGCTTTTCTTCTCTGATAAAAGATATGACCTTGGTGATGTTGGTCGTTATAGAATTAATAAAAAGCTGAATCTTGATACATCCATCGACACTAAAGTGTTGACCAAACAGGATATCATATCCATTATTAAATACCTGATCAGCTTGATTAACCTCCGTACGGAAGTTGACGATATTGACCATTTGAGCAATCGTAGAGTTCGTACTGTAGGTGAGCAATTATATAATCAGTTTGGTGTTGGTTTAGCCCGTATGGCTAGAACTATTCGTGAACGTATGAATGTGCGTGATAACGAAGTGTTTACTCCTATGGACCTGATCAATGCTAAAACACTTTCTTCGGTAATAAACTCATTCTTTGGTACTAATCAGTTATCACAGTTTATGGATCAAACAAATCCATTGGCTGAGTTAACTCATAAACGCAGGGTCTCAGCATTGGGCCCCGGTGGTTTGTCGCGTGAACGTGCAGGTTTTGAAGTACGTGACGTGCATTATACTCACTACGGCCGTTTGTGTACCATTGAAACCCCTGAAGGCCCGAATATTGGTTTGATCTCTTCATTGTGTGTTTATGCCAAGATTAACCGTTTAGGTTTTATTGAGACCCCTTATAAGAGAGTAGTCAATGGAAAGGTTGACCTCTCGGAAGAACCGGTATTCCTAAGTGCTGAAGAAGAGGAAAACAAAATCATTGCTCAGGCTACTACAGATATGGATGATGATGGTCATTTTGTAAACGACCGGGTTAAAGTGCGTTATTTGGCCGATTATCCTATCATTGAAAAAGAGAAAGTTGACCTTATTGATATAGCTCCTAACCAGATTGCTTCAATAGCGGCTTCCCTTATTCCATTCCTTGAGCATGATGATGCCAACAGAGCTTTGATGGGATCAAACATGATGCGTCAGGCTGTTCCTTTACTCAATCCGGAAGCTCCTATTGTAGGGACTGGTATTGAGAAAAATGTTGCATTCGACTCCCGTGTTCTTGTTACCGCTGAGTGTGATGGTATTGTTGAATTTGTTGATGCTACTGAAATTGTTATTCGTCATACTCGTCTTGAAGATGAAAAGCTTGTAAGCTTTGATGATGATGTTAAAACATATAAACTAACCAAATTTTCACGTACAAATCAAAATACATGTACAAACCTTCGTCCTATAGTTCGTAAGGGCGATAAAGTCAAAAAAGGACAGGTATTATGTGAAGGTTATGGTACAAGTATGGGTGATCTTGCTTTAGGACGTAACCTAATGGTTGCTTTCATGCCTTGGAAGGGTTACAACTTTGAAGATGCAATTGTAATTTCTGAAAAGGTTGTAAAGGAAGATATCTTTACTTCTATTCATATTGAAGAGTTCATTCTCGAAGTGCGTGATACCAAGCGCGGTGTAGAGGAATTAACCAATGACATACCCAATGTAAGTACTGAGGCTACCAAGGACCTTGATGAAAATGGATTGATTAGAATTGGTGCTGAAGTAAATGAAGGAGATATACTTATTGGAAAAATCACCCCAAAAGGCGAGAGTGATCCTACTCCTGAAGAAAAACTCTTAAGAGCAATTTTTGGTGATAAAGCCGGTGATGTTAAGGATGCTTCTCTTAAGGCCCCTCCTTCAATGAAGGGTGTTGTGGTAGATAAGAAATTATTCTCCCGCATGATCAAGGACAGAAAGGTTAAAGCAAAAGAGAAGGATGTTGTGAAGATTCTTGATGATGAGTTCAACAAGAATTCACAGGATCTTAAAACCAAACTTGTTGATAAACTCACCGTTCTTGTCTCAGGAAAGACATCACAGGGTGTGAATAATAACTTCAGGGAAGAATTGATTCCAAAGAAGGTTAAATTCACTCAAAAGATGTTAATGAGCATTGATTACCTGAATGTGAACCCGGGCAAGTGGACCACCGACAAGGAAGTCAATGAAATGGTTAAAACCCTAATCAACAATTATATAATCAAATATAAGGAGATATTGGGTATCTATAACCGTAAGAAGTTCGTGGCAACTGTTGGTGATGATCTTCCAAACGGTATAGTTCAAATGGCAAAAGTATATGTTGCCAAGAAACGCAAGCTCAAAGTTGGGGATAAGATGGCAGGACGCCACGGTAATAAGGGTATAGTTGCCCGTATTGTTCGTGAAGAAGATATGCCGTTCCTTGCTGATGGTACTCCTGTTGATATTGTACTCAATCCTCTTGGGGTACCTTCACGTATGAACCTTGGACAGATATACGAAACTGTACTGGGATGGGCAGGTAAGAAATTAGGATTGAACTTTGCAACACCCATTTTTGATGGTGCCAGTGATACACTTATCAATGAATATCTGGTGAAGGCAGGTCTTCCTGAAAATGGCAGGGTTTATCTGCATGACGGAGGCACAGGTGAGCGTTTTGATCAGCCGGCTACTGTTGGCTACATCTATATGCTTAAGTTGCATCACATGGTTGATGATAAGATGCACGCCCGCTCAATAGGGCCTTATTCTCTGATTACCCAACAGCCTCTTGGTGGTAAAGCACAATTTGGAGGTCAACGTTTTGGTGAAATGGAGGTTTGGGCACTTGAAGCATTTGGTGCATCACATATCTTGCAAGAAATACTTACTGTTAAATCAGACGATGTTATGGGTCGGGCTAAAGCTTATGAAGCTATTGTAAAAGGCGAGAATATGCCAATACCCGGTATCCCTGAATCATTTAATGTACTTGTACACGAGTTGAGAGGCCTGGGCCTTAATATTACTTTCGATTAATAAATTGTTTGCAGCTAACTGTTGAGGCCAGTTGATGGGTCATCAGTTAGTTGCAAAATTTTGTTTTCGTAGTCAATAAGTTAATACTTTATTCAAAACATATGGCTTTCAGAAAAGACAGCACTATTTCCAGCAATTTTTCCAAAATAACCATCAGCCTTGCTTCTCCTGAGATGATCTTGGAGAGGTCAAGTGGTGAAGTACTGAAACCCGAAACTATCAACTACAGAACCTATAAACCTGAAAGAGATGGTTTGTTCTGTGAGAGAATCTTTGGCCCGGTTAAAGATTGGGAATGTCATTGCGGTAAATATAAAAGAATTCGTTATAAAGGTATAGTTTGCGACCGTTGTGGTGTTGAGGTAACCGAGAAAAAGGTTCGTCGTGAACGTATGGGACATATACAACTGGTAGTGCCGGTTGCTCATATTTGGTTCTTCCGTTCATTACCCAACAAAATTGGTGCACTTCTAAACCTGAATACGAAGAAGCTTGATTCCATTATTTATTATGAGCGTTACGTGGTTGTTCAACCGGGTATCATGGATGGAGTCATGCTAAAGGAGGATGCAAAGATTGAAAAAATGGCCTTGCTGACAGAAGAACAGTACTTTGAAGTTCTTGATGCACTGCCGAAAGAGAATCAGTATCTGGATGATACTGATCCTCAGAAATTTATTGCCAAGATGGGTGCAGAAGCATTGTATGATCTGCTTCAAAATCTTGACCTTGACCGCGAATCATTTGATTTAAGGCACAAGGCGAACAATGAAACATCACAACAGCGTAAAGCTGATGCATTGAAACGCCTTCAGGTGTTTGAAGCATTCCGTGATGCTCAAAAGCGTATAGAAAACCATCCCGAATGGATGATCGTTAAAGTTGTTCCAGTTATTCCACCTGAATTGAGACCTCTTGTTCCTCTTGATGGTGGCCGATTTGCAACAAGTGACCTTAATGATCTCTATAGAAGGGTTATCATTAGGAATAATCGCTTGAAGAGACTTATTGAAATCAAGGCACCTGATGTAATTATGCGTAATGAAAAACGTATGCTTCAGGAGGCCGTTGATTCACTATTTGATAATTCACGTAAAGCCAACTCAGTAAAGACAGAGTCAAATCGTGCCTTAAAATCACTCAGTGATAGTTTAAAAGGAAACGTTTCCGTCAAAACCTATTAGGTAAACGTGTTGATTATTCAGGCCGTTCAGTTATCGTTGTTGGTCCGGAGCTCAAATTAAACGAGTGCGGATTGCCCAAAGATATGGCTTCAGAACTGTTCAAACCTTTCATCATCCGTAAGATGCTTGAAAGAGGTATTGTCAAAACTGTTAAATCAGCCAAGAAAATTGTTGATAGAAAAGATCCCGTAGTTTGGGATATACTGGAGAATATCCTTAAAGGTCATCCTGTTATGCTCAACCGTGCTCCTACATTGCATAGGTTAGGTATCCAGGCTTTCCAGCCAAAGCTTATTGAAGGTAAGGCTATTCAATTGCACCCATTGGTATGTACGGCTTTCAATGCTGACTTCGATGGTGACCAAATGGCTGTTCACGTGCCACTGGGTAATGCTGCCGTGCTTGAAGCCCAACTTCTGATGCTTGCTTCACATAATATCCTGAATCCTGCTAATGGAGCTCCAATCACTGTTCCTTCGCAGGACATGGTTCTTGGTCTTTATTATATGACCAAAGGCCGTAAATCAGTACCAGAGAATCCGGTTAAAGGTGAAGGTATGACATTTTATTCACCTGAAGAACTAATCATTGCTTACAATGAAAAGGTGGTTGACTTGCATGCTTTCATTAAAGTGAAGCTTAATGTTATTGTGGATGGTCAATGGGTTGAGAAACTGGTTGAAACAACCGTAGGTCGTGTACTTTTCAACCAGGTTGTTCCAACTGAATATGGTTATATTAACCAACTGCTCACCAAGAAGTCCTTACGTGATATCATTGGTGATGTCCTTAAGAAAACTGGTACGGCGAAAACTGCCCAATTCCTTGATGATATCAAAAATCTTGGTTATAACATGGCTTTCCGTGGAGGTTTGTCGTTCACCCTTAGTGATGTAATTGTTCCGGAAGTTAAGGAAACATTGGTTGCATCGGCCAATGAAGAGGTTGAAGAGGTAATGAATAACTACAATATGGGATTCATTACTAACAATGAGCGTTATAATCAGATTATTGATATCTGGACACATACTAACTCAAGGTTAACCTTCACATTGATGGAGAACCTTGCAAAAGACAAACAGGGATTCAATCCTGTATATATGATGCTTGATTCAGGTGCCCGTGGTTCCAAGGAGCAGATTCGACAGCTTTCAGGAATGAGGGGTCTGATGGCTAAACCGCAAAAATCAGGCGCAACAGGAGGTGAGATCATTGAGAATCCAATTCTCTCAAACTTCAAGGAAGGTCTATCCGTTCTTGAGTACTTCATCTCAACCCACGGTGCCCGTAAGGGTCTTGCTGATACCGCACTTAAGACTGCCGATGCCGGTTACCTTACACGTAGGTTGGTAGACGTTGCACAGGATGTGGTTATTACTGAACCCGACTGTGGTACACTCAGAGGTTTGACCACTACTGCCCTCAAGAAAAATGAAGAGGTTGTTGAAACCTTATATGATAGAATTCTGGGAAGAGTTTCATTACATGATATTTATCATCCTCAAACAGGTGAATTGATTGTTGGAGCCAGTGAAGAAATTACCGAGGAAATAGCCAAGGTTATTGAGGACTCACCTATTGAAGGTGTGGAGATTCGTTCTGTTTTAACCTGTGAATCAAAACAAGGGGTGTGTGCCAAGTGTTACGGACGTAACCTCGCAACCGCCCGTATGGTTCAAAAGGGTGAAGCTGTGGGTGTTATCGCAGCCCAGTCTATTGGTGAACCAGGTACTCAGCTTACACTTCGTACCTTCCACGTTGGGGGTATTGCTTCCAACCTGTCTACTGCTTC
>CALCQV010000027.1 GCA_937894795.1 uncultured Bacteroidales bacterium | reverse complement strand
GCTTGTTTTTGATGCCTTTACCATACCTATTCGCCACCAACAATTTTGCATACATAATACTAATCGCACTGTCCGTTTACTGGAAACTGTTTGACATATTCAGCTAAACATGTAATAATTTAGTGATCGGTTTTTACCCATTTAGCCTTTGTTGCACACAACCTTCCCTTTCAACTTCCAATAATCTTTGATATTTTTTACATCAAACCAATTTTTATACATTTGTGTGAGCAGTGGATAAAACATGGAAACAAAAACAGAGATTAAGAAATTAGGATTTTGGGGCTCATTCGCCATATACATCCCGGCAGCAATACTAATGTATTGTCTGACAAAGTACCTGATACCTTACCTGAGCAGAACAACAGGACAAGAAACAATACTATTCTGGTTTATTGTGGCCGGATTGGGGATCTTCACCCCCTTGATAATAACTGCAATACTGATACTGCGAGCTGAAGGCTACAAATTAACAAAAAGCACTTGGATCGGGCGGTTGAGATTCCGTAAAATCACCAAGGCTGATTTCATCTGGTGCCTTGTCGGATTACTACTAGCGGGAACCTTCAGCGTAATAGTAATGAAAGGCCTGGAAGCGATTATAGGCAAATTTGACCATTCACCCGCCTTCATGTCATTCGAACCATTAACAGCAGGCCGGTATTGGTTACTCTTGGTTTGGGCACCTTATTGGATTTTAAATATTATGGGCGAAGAATTACTTTGGAGAGGCGTAATGCTGCCCCGGCAGGAAATTGCTTTTGGCAAATATACATGGCTGATTCATGGATTTGGTTGGGGCCTATTTCACGTTGCTTTTGGATGGCAACTGCTGGTAACACTGATACCAATGATCTTTATACTATCATAAATCGTACAGAAAACAAAGAATTCATGGGTTGGCGTGATAATGCATGCAACAATCAATGGACCGAGCTTTATAGCGATTTGCTTCGGACTGATTTGACAAACAACAAAAACACTGCACAAAACCAGTTAAACATAAAAACAAACACCAATGGAAAGTAAATTAATTCGCGTTTTCGCAGGATCGGAGATCACGGTAAATCTACTAAAGGCCGAATTGGAAATGGAAGGCATTCCAACAAACGTGGTAAATGAATATGAACAGTCAAACTTCAGGGGATTTTCAACAGGCACACCCTATTCGGTTGATTTGTACATATTGGATACTGACCTTGAAAAAGCAGAACCCATTGTGAAGGAATTCCTTAAAATAAACAAAATGTAGTAAACCCTGAGACAAAAGATGACTGAGCGACAGAACCGTTAACCTGCATTGTAGCAAGTGACTGTTATGAATTGAATAACCGAAAGAAATGACAATGGAACAAAACAAAAACGCACAGAAACCAAGCGCACCAGGTGCAACACCTTTTGCTCAAACATATTTTCACGGAACAAGGGCCAACTTAAAAGTAGGAGACCTCATTGAAGTTGGATATAATTCCAACTATGGACAAAAGAAAAATGCAAAATACATCTTCTTGACTGCTACGTTAGACGCCGCTATCTGGGGTGCTGAGCTAGCATTTGGTGAGGGCCGGGAGAGAATATATTTAGTAGAGCCAATAGGAGAAATCGAAGATGACCCAGACTTGACCGACAAAAGATTTCCAGGAAATCCAACGAAATCTTACCGTTCAACTCAACCGTTTAAAGTTGTTGGAGAAGTAACTATTTGGCAAGGACACCCGACAGAACAAATCATGACAATGAAGGCACATCTTGAGAAACTAAAAGATCAAGGGATTAATTCGCTAAATGATTGAAATTAAATGCCTGTGCTAACTTCTTGTTATGTTCAAGACTAAAAGACTGCCTTAGCAGAAATACATATTCAAAATGATCGAAGACTACTATAAAGCACTAGAGCTGAGAAAGGATGCCGGGCAAACGAAAATTGCCAAGCAATATTTGAAGCACGTGAACAGGTGCTATAAACTACTTCAGGAGGATGAAAAGTACAGAGGAGAATTTTATATAGTCAACAGGGCAATTGAAATATTGAAGGATGAAACAATCAGAGTATACTACGATATTATTCATCAGGAACTGCTAAACAACACACTGGATCTTAGCAACGCAGCCATACAGAAATACATGAGGATTGTCAATGATGGAATTGCTGCCGGAGATGAAAAAGCCGACAAGCTTCTCGCAGATTTGGAATATCGGAATCATACAGGGATAATTCAAACCACAAAGGAATTTTGGCTAAAATATCTAGTTTATGCGAATCCCACACTATTGTATAAATATATACACCTACCAATACTAAGTCTAATTTACATCATCATTGGAATAACGATTTGTTTGAGACAAATAGAGAATTTCAGCAGTGACTATTTGACAATTGGAATCGTGATAAGTCTGTTCAATATTGCTATTCTCTTTTTAAATTTCGCATCTTATATCGTCGGTAAGATAAAGAAATAATTACGATACTATTGATCCTTTACACCGTATCCAGATCACACTTACAAAGTAAATATTATCACCCGTTGCCTTTGCAGATAAAAAAAAATTTTGTTCGCACCATATACTTCATATAATTGCTACATTTGATTGAATTATATTCAGGCATTGAATTCAGGAATGCAGAGCTAGGGTTGGTGTTATTTTCTCGTTGGCACCAATTTTAAAAAGACGATAACCCATTAATAACAACCATAAATATGGCATTTGGATTTTCACCTAAACACATTCAAGACTTCCAACTTGATGATCTTGACAAGGAACAATTTTTAGTTTTAGCAATAGAAGCCGCATACAAACTCAACTGGAACGTAAGTTTTGTAAGTGAGACCGGTTTCATAGCTTATACTAAATTTTCATGGAGTTCATGGAGTGAAGAAGTTACAGTTAAAATTGGCAATGGAGTTGTAAACCTAAAAAGTGAATGCACCGGCACTCAATTAATGGATTGGGGGAAAAACAAAAAAAATGTTGAAGCACTTCTCGCAAAATTGGAAGTAGTCAAAAGCACGATGACTCAAGAAGAAATAGAAACGAAACTTGTTGAATTACGACAAGGTTACGCTACAAAAGAAGATGATATTTTAAGCAAGCCTCCTTCCACATCCAAAGAAAAAATAACAGACTTCTTTTCAATCTTCAAGCCAACAGAAGGATATTTTATTACGCCAATCCTTATTAATATTAACCTTCTCGTTTTTATTGCAATGTTGATTTCAGGTGTCCATGTTTTGATGCCTGAAAACCAGGATTTGTTAAACTGGGGTGCTAATTTCCGGCCACTGACATTAGAAGGACAATGGTGGAGATTGTTTACGGCCTGTTTTGTACATATCGGGATTTTGCATCTGCTTTTAAACATGTTTGCCTTGCTTTACATCGGGCTTTTACTTGAACCATATCTTGGCAGGACAAGATTTTTAGCGGCATATTTAATTTCAGGTATTGCAGCAAGTATAGCCAGTTTATGGTGGCACGACTTGAATATAAGTGCAGGAGCTTCGGGAGCAATTTTCGGGTTGTATGGTGTTTTTCTTGCACTGCTTACAACTAACCTTCTGGATAAATCTGTCAAAAAAGCACTACTGACAAGTATAGCAGTTTTCGTTGTTTACAACATATTGAACGGAATGAAACCAAATAGCGGTATTGACAATGCAGCACACATTGGCGGACTTTTAAGCGGACTTATCATTGGCTATGCTTTTGTTCCCAGTTTAAAACAGTTTGAGAACAAGGCAATCAAATTTTCCACCATAGGTGCATTGACCATTGCTCTACTAATATCTTCCTTTACGGTTTTCAAGACTGTACCAAATGACATTGGACAATATGAAAAAGAATTACAGCGATTCGTTTCCATGGAAGCAATGGCTTTAGAAGTTTACAACCTACCCGAAGGAACACCAAATGAAAAAATCCTATCAGAACTTAAAAACAGGGGGCTCTATTATTGGAATGAAAACCTAAAACTCATTGACAGCTTCAAAAAACTTGATTTACCATTGGCGGTAAGAGTAAGAAATAGTAGACTAAAAGAGTATTGCGAGCTTAGAATTAGAAGTTACGAACTCATCTATAAGGCCATTGAAGAAGACACTGACAAATACAGAAACGAGATTAACGAATGCAACCAGAAAATAGAAACTATAATTATAGAACTGGCTGGAAAACAATAATAAAAGAAAGAAAAATACGCACTTATAGTACCATTTGTAATTGCTACATTTGATTGAAATAAATTCAGGCATTGAATCTTAGATAATTTGTTGAACTTTTTGGACTAATTTAAAGTTGAACTTTAAAATTGGCCGATATGAAAGGGAATATAAACCGACAATTACATGCTGAAGTTGACCGGTTGAGTGAGTTGTTTGGTGTAATTATCATCACTGGGCCACGGCAATCAGGGAAAACTTACCACGCGTAATTTATGATGGGCATAACGACATAGATACCATTAGGCAGCTTGAAGATGCTTAAATAGGTGAAAAATATTGGCAAAATTGGAGAACAGACATTCAAAACACATACACAAATGCAACAGAAAACAATCTGGAAAGCCTTTTTACTTATTGGCATCCTTAGTTTCAGTAATTTACTAGGGACAACTAGTTGTAAAAAAGAAGTAGATAAAATCAAAACAGTTGATTATATCTATAAAAATTCTTCTGGCAAAGATTTGGAATTATTGGTTTTTAATTCCAATAAAAGTCAAATTAAAAGCTACTCAATATTGAATGGAGAGCAAGTAACCTCAAATACTACAATTGATGAGGCATTTGAAGTCTTTCACTATGAAGATAATGTAAACATGATTGGCGACTCTGTGTCAATCATGTTTTCTGATAATCGTTGCATTGGGTATTCCAAATCAGTACCTGGCAAAATATTTGATGTAAAGAAATACGATAATTACAGTGAAGATTTGATTGCGCAAAGCAGTTTCTCTCTTATTTATTCGATAACAGTGGATGCATACAATTCATCTGTTGTTTGTGATAAATAATAAGCAGTTAGCATGAATTGTAGCAAGTGACTGTAATAAATTGAATAACCGAAAGAAATAAAAATGGAACAAAATAACGAATTGATAAGTTGGAATGACTTTGCAAAAATTGAAATAAGAGTAGGAACAATAGTTAATGCGGAAATATTTAAAGAAGCCAGAATACCTGCTTATAAAATAACCATTGATTTTGGAGATATAGGTATTAAGAAATCTTCTGCACAAATTACAAAACTATATTTACCGGAAGAAATTATTGGAAAGCAGGTAATTTCAGTTGTGAATTTTCCTACAAAACAAATCGCAAATGTACAAAGCGAGTGTCTTATTTTAGGTGTTGTAAACGGGGATGAAGTAACTCTATTGACTACCGACAAAATGGTAAAAAATGGATTAAGAATTGGCTAAATTCGACAAACGCTCCTGACAGAAGAAACTATTTGTCCAGGACACCCCGCAGAACAAATCATGACAATGAAAGACCATCTTGAGAAACTAAAAGATCAAGGGATTAATTCGCTGAATGATTGATCAAAATACTTCAGGCATTGAATGTATGGATGCAATATGGTAATTGGTATTACCCACTCGTTATGGTGCATTTAAAAACCTCAGGAATTATGACAAATTACAACCGACAAGTAAATAAAAACCAAAACCGGACAACGTGCTGACGATAGAAACGATTAAAAATAATTTCACTTTTATTAATGCAATCAGTGGAGAAACTGAATGTTATCAAGAGATAGAACAATTCTCAGGGCATGGCAAATTTTGTGATATTTACTTTATCAGTAATCAGAAGGAGCTAACGCAAAAGCAGGTTGACATTTTTAATGATTTTAAAGACAACTTATTAAAGTGAATATTGACTTACACGTGGAATTCAAGGAAGAAAAAATAGCATCTGTCAAGCGAAAAAAATATTACAGACTATATTGAGAAAGGATAATAACGCACCATAATGTAGCTATCCCCATTTTCAAACAATACTAAATTAGACTTTTTTCAAATTGTTTGGTTGTTTCAAGCTTCAGAAAAAGGGCATGCCCTTTTTCTGAAGCTTGAGTGCTTAATTCAGCCCATTCTCTTGGGGTTTTATTTTTTAAGGATTCATGTGGTCGGCGTTCATTGTATTCCTCGATCCATTCCTGAGTTAGAGTTTTGACTTCATCCAGTTCATAAAACAAATAAGCATCCAACACATCTCTTCTATATGATCCGTTCAAGCGCTCTATTAATGAGTTTTGGGTTGGTTTACCGGGCTGGATATACAGCAATTCTATTCCATTGTTTTTACACCATATCTCAAAAACGTTTGAGATAAATTCAGGTCCATTATCCATTCGGATACGGGATGGTTTCCCCCGCCATGATATAATCTGATCCAGAACCCGAATAATGCGCACAGATGGCAAAGAAACGGCTATTTCGATAGCTAATACTTCCCGATTAAAGTCATCCAATACATTAAACGTGCGAAACTTCCTTCCGCTCACCAAACTATCACTCATAAAATCAA
>CALCQV010000026.1 GCA_937894795.1 uncultured Bacteroidales bacterium | reverse complement strand
TGGCGCGACTAAGCGTACCTCCAAAAACTGTAAAATCCTGGGCAAATACATAAACCAGCCGGCCATCTATCTTGCCGTAACCACTCACCACACCATCACCGGGTATGAGGTTCTTCTCCATATCGAAGTCTCTTGAACGATGCACTACAAAACGGTCAAGCTCTGTAAAGGTGCCTGAGTCAAGCAGCATCTCTATGCGCTCTCTGGCTGTCTTGCGACCGGTGCTGTGGAGTTTCTCTATGCGTTCAATGCCACCACCAAGCTGCGCTCTATGGTTTTTCTCTTCAAGCTTTTGGTATATTTCAGATAATTCGCTCATCAGTATTGGTTTATTCTTTAATTGTCAGGTTTAATTCTATGTTTAATTTTCCATGATCTTGTCCATTTTTATGATGGCTGGCTGTCATGATCCGGGTAACCGGTAACGGGCAAGAAGTTCTCAATCAATAACAATAAGTTCCTTGTTGGCATCAATGGTCTGGCCTTCAGTCACTGAAATGTGTTTGATCACCCCACTCACGCGTGCCTTGAATTCACTCTCCATCTTCATGGCTGAGATGATGATGAGTGTCTGGCCGGCTTCAACGGTATCACCCTCAGCCACAAGCAGTTTAACCACCTTGCCGGGCATTGGTGATACTATCACCTTACCCTCATCGGCATGTGTGCCCATCTCCCGGCTCTGGCGATAACGGGTCTGTGCATCAATCACCTCCACTTTATAGGTGTTATACCAAGAGTTGACGGTATAATGCCTGGTGGAGCTGTCGGCTATCATCTCAATATTGTACGACCGGCCCTTGTACAGAATGGAGTAGATACCTTCCGCAACACGCAATGCATCCACTTCATACACTTCATCATCAACCATCATGGTAACCACATTGCCGTTACGTCCCAGTTCCTGAACAATGGCAGTCCTTCCATCAATATTTATTTCCATCCTTTTTAATTATAAGATATATATTTAATACAGCTCTAATTCGAAATCCTAATTCTTCTCCTTAATCATTAACCATGAACTATGAACCATGAACAATGAACAATGAACAAAGAACAATGAACAATTTAATTACCTCACCTCTTTCCACCTGCTTACAGGCTTGGCGGCAGCACCATTGGTTGATACCTTCGACAGCTGACGGGTATAATCAAGGTAGGCAGCTATAAGGGCTATATCCTCACATTGTCCGTCGCAATCAGGCTCCGCCATCAGGTAATCGTGGTTTTTCTCAATGAAATGTGTATTGTACTTTCCTGACATGAAATCGGGTGTTTCCATGATACGGGCGAGGAATCTGATGGATGTTTTAACGCCGGTTATCTTATATTCGTGCAGGGCACGGCTCATCCTGTTTATGGCCTCTTCCCTGGTTTTTGCCCAGACAATAAGTTTGGATATCATGGGGTCATAATAAATAGGAATGGTATATCCTTCATACACATACCCATCATGGCGCACACCCAGTCCGAGGGGTTCGGTGATATGGCGTATGGTACCGGGGCTGGGCATGAAGTTATTGTCGGGGTCCTCTGCATAAATACGACACTCGATGGCATGGCCGCTTTGCTTCAGGTCGCCCTGTTTATAAGGAAGGGGCTCACCGTTGGCAATGCCAATCATCTCTTTCACCAGGTCAACGCCCACCACCCTTTCGGTTATGGGGTGCTCCACCTGGAGGCGGGTATTCATCTCAAGGAAGTAGTAATTGAGGTTATCATCCACAATAAACTCAATGGTGCCGGCACCGTAATAACCGGCTGCCTTGGCTGCTGCCACAGCATGCTGTCCCATTTCATTCCTGATCTCAGGGGTAAGCAGCGGTGATGGTGTTTCTTCAATCACCTTCTGATGGCGGCGCTGTACAGAGCATTCACGTTCAAAAAGGTGTATGGTATTCCCCAGCTTGTCGGCCAGTATCTGGAATTCAATATGATGGGGTGATTCTATATATTTCTCAATGTAAACGGAATCGTCGCCAAAGGCATTGCGTGCTTCTGATTGTGCCATACGGAGTGAACTCAAAATATCCTCAGTGCGCTTCACCAGTCGCATTCCCTTACCGCCGCCGCCTGCAGTAGCCTTAATCATCACAGGCAGCCCAATCTCCTCTATAATCTTCAGGGCTTCGTCTTCATCATTGATCTTATCAATGGTGCCGGGCACTACAGGAACTCCCGCCGCCATCATAGTCTTACGGGCAGTTATCTTGTCGCCCATCTGCCTTATGGCGTGTGAGTTGGGACCAATGAATATGATTCCTTCACGATCGCAACGGTCAGAGAATTCTGCATTCTCTGATAGAAAGCCGTAACCGGGGTGTATGGCGTCGGCATTTGAGGCCTTGGCGGCTTCAATTATTTTATCTATGTTGAGATAGCTCTCAACTGATGGCGCCGGTCCTATGCAAAAGGCCTGATCGGCATAGCGTACGTGCATTGACGACCTGTCGGCTTCTGAATATACAGCCACCGTGCGAATGCCCATTTCACGACACGACCTCATTATCCTTACCGCTATCTCACCACGGTTTGCTACCAGTACTTTTCTGATCATACAGAATATCTATGATTGTTAGTAAGTTATAAAGACAAATCAACGGATTTCCCCTTAAAAAAAAGACTGCATATTAACAACAACCATCCCTTTTTGTTTAAACACTAAACTTATATCTGCATCGTTAACCAGAACACAGGTTTCAGACATTGTTCCTAAATCCTGCTTTTAAAGCTTTTTCACAAAAGAGTAAATTATGTACTTTTATATCATGCAACTAAATGGATCGGGTTGCATCTTAACGATGGTTCGAACATATACAGGCTTCCGGGTTACCGATGAATGAAGACAATCTCTTAAAGGAATGCCTTTCAGGCAACGCGAAAGCCCAGAAGCTTCTGTATGATACCTATGCCCGGAAGATGTTTGGAGTATGCCTTAGGTATGCTTCCGACAAGAGTATGGCTGAGGACTTCATGCAGGAGGGTTTCATCAGGATTTTCATGAAACTCAATAGCTTTAAGTCACAGGGTTCTTTGGAAGGCTGGATGCGAAGAATTATAGTTAATACGGCACTTGAGTCACTGCGTAAAAAAGATATTTTACGCAATAGCCTCGAATTGTCGGATGCCGATCAACAGCATGCTGAATTTATAAATGCTGCTGTTATAAGCACTGAGAATGAAGAGGATGACGATAATAAATACCATGTGCCGTCTGATGTTCTTTATAAGCTGATTAACGAAATGCCCGTTGGTTTCAGGACGGTATTCAACCTCTACGCTGTGGAAGAATATTCCCATAAGGAAATAGGCTCGATATCAGTGAAGGGACTTCAAAATCACAATATGCAAGGGCAAGAGCCTGGCTACAGAAACGATTGAATGAAAGAAAATAGATTGACAATGCAGGATAATTACAATAACCAACAGGATAAGGATAACTTCAAAGATGTTGTGGGCAATACCCTCCATAACTTTGAGGCCGATCCTCCTGCCGGTTTATGGAATAAAATAGAAGACGGGCTTCATATACACCGTCGCCGGGTATTGCTTATCCGCACTACTTCCATTGCCGCTTCTCTCCTCCTCCTTATCGGACTTGGAGTCACCTGGTTTACTACCGACTTGCTGCAAAGCCCCAATAGAAAAGTTATCTCCGACAGGACTGCCACCACCAAAGAGATCAAATATAATCCGGAAGATTCTAACAATCATGATGGTACAAAAACTCCATCATCAGATGTTGAGAAAACATCCATCCATAAAATACAGCCATCTACATCTGTAGGAACCAAATCGGTCAATTCTTCACAACCTGAGAATCTGACCAAAACACGTCGTATTACTGTTCCTCTGAAAGATTCTGAAAGAGAGACGGTTGTTCAAATCAACCGGCCGGAAGCTGATCTGGCTATCACGGATCCTGTGCATACAAATCCTGTGCATACTGATGCTGTAAACACAAACACCGGCAATGACCTGGCAATACAGACCATTGATACTGTCGTGAATGGCACCGATCTTGCCAAAGTGCAGGATGAAAATATTGAGCAACCCATTGATCTGGCTGAAAAACCGCTTGAGCTCAGGCTTCCCATTACCCCTGTTCCCGTTGAACCACCTGTTGCAGGTGCTTCTGATGCATCATGGAGCCTGGCTATGGGTTACAGCTTATCGTCAGGCCTTGACCTGACACAGAATAAGGAGGCCCTTACCGATAATGGCAGCCGCTATAGTCACGACGACTTTACCGCCAGCCTCGCCAATGGCACCTCATATTTTGAGGAGATTGAAAATACTGTTCACAATGCCCCGCTGACACTGGGTATAACCATCGACAAGAGAATTGCCCGCCGGCTGAGTATTGAAACCGGTATTACATATACCCGTCTGGGTTTCAGTGTTAAAACGGATGACCTAAGCTCCTTCTATCGCAAATACCGCAATGAGCTTTATTACCTGGGTATTCCGGTAGGCGTGCGTTACAGCTTCCTTGAGCGCAAAAGATTTGAACTTTACGCATTGCAATGGCTGGTTCTTGAAAAAGGCATTGCCGGCCGTTGGTATGTCGATACCTATAACAACAATAAGCTTACTGAAACTGAAAGCACCAATCATGCAATACGCGGTATTCAGCTTTCTACCATTACCGGTCTCGGAGGTGAATTCAGGCTGACCGGTAAATTATATCTATTCGGACAGGGCGGTGTTCAGGTGTTTTATCTGAATAAAACACAACCATACAATATCCGTAGCTCTCATGTGGCATGGCCTTCTTTCCAAACAGGGCTCAGATTCAAACTATAACCTGTGCAACTTAACAACCTAACCAGCATCTTATTGTAACACAACACGAAGAAGAAAAATGAAAACAAAACTGCCGGTAAATACATTCCTGTTCCTGATGGTAATGATAACAGGTATCTTCACCTCCTGTCAGGACAGAACCTATGAGGAGATTACTTACAAAGCCAATGTACCTGTTGTAATGGGCTTTGATGAATTCCGCAGTGCCGTGGTAAAAACATCACCACTGGCCCTTACCAATCCCGGAAAAATCTATTTTAAGGACAACTTCATCTTCATCAATGAATTTCAGCAAGGCATTCATGTCATTGACAACACCAATCCTGAAGCACCGGTTAACCTTAACTTCATTGAAATCCCAGGTAATATTGACATGGCTGTAAAGGGTAATGTGCTTTTCGCCGACAGCTATATTGATCTGGTTGCCATAGATATTTCTGACCCTTCCAACCCTGCAGAGATTGACCGGGTAGAAAATGCATTCCCCAATGTACTCCCGCCTATGCCTGATTACACTTATCCGGTCTACGGTCTTGATTTTGAGAAAGGCGTAGTGGTAGGTTGGGAAACCCGCGATGTTACCGAGGTAGTTGAAAAGGAAAATGGCTATGGACTGGGACGTGTGACTTATGATAATGTCGGGGTACCTTCCATTGGTCAGAATGAGGTTAGCATCAATCCATCCACTACAGGTATTGGTGGCTCCATGGCCCGTTTTACCCTGAGCAACGATTATCTCTATACCTTGCACAATAATACTCTTAAACTATTTAACCTCACCACGGTACCCGGCATAACAGCGGGCAGTGAACTGTACCTCGACCGCGAAGTTGAAACCCTCTTTCCCTATCAGAACAAACTATTCATGGGCACAACCACCGGCATGCTGGTATACGATGTGAGCTCACCGGCCAGTCCGGTTTTCGTCTCTTCGTTCAACCATATCAACTCATGTGATCCTGTAGTCATTGAAGGTAATTATGCTTATGTAACCCTGCGCTCAGGAACTACATGCAATGGCTTCAGCAATCAGCTCGATGTTGTGGATATCTCTTCACTTACCAATCCGTTCCTGGTCAAATCATATCCTATGTTCAACCCTCATGGATTGGGCATTGACAATCATATACTGTTTATCTGTGATGGAGATGCAGGCCTGAAAATATACGATGCTACTGATCCCATGGCTATCCATATGAATCAGATTGCCCATTTTGCCGACATTAAAACCTATGATGTAATACCGGTAAATGGATTGCTGATGCTAATCGGAGCCGACGGTTTATATCAATATGATTACAGTGATCTTGATTCATTGAGGCTGATCAGCCAGATACCCGTAGGAAATTAAAGATGATTAAGTCTGCTAAGTTTGCGCTTGTTTTGGTTCTGATGTTTATTGCAATCGTTTCATCGGCTCAGTCCGGTGAGACGGTTGCAATTCTTTTGAAGAATGGCGATGTCCGCATTGGCGGAGCTTCTGAGGCAACATCGGACAAGCAGCATGGATATTACAACATCACTTCGGTAGCATTGCTTTTCGGACAGGGGCAAAACGGTTTTCTGCCCATTCCTTCGCTTACAATGGTCAACGGCTGGCAGATAAGCCCAAAGCTCTATACCGGCCTGGGCATAGGATATGAATATTATGAATGGAGTGTGATGCCTCTGTTTGCTGATGTGAAATATATGTTTGTGTCAGCCGGCACAGATAAGCTCATGCC
>CALCQV010000025.1 GCA_937894795.1 uncultured Bacteroidales bacterium | reverse complement strand
GAAAGAACCCCGTCATTTCGACGATAGGAGAAATCTCATCCTGCGAGTAATAGCCTACAGGAGAGTCTTCCGGACTCAGAACTGTCCCCGACCAGTTGGTATACACTAGGCACGGCACATACCAGCCACTCGTAACTCATCTTGGAAAAAGATAATATGCCATCGGGGGTTATTTGTTTTATTTGATCGGTTTTCTTGTGATAGTTTTTTTATGTTGGTTTACTTTAACTTTGGGTTTATAATAGGATTTGGTCAAAAATATCCGTACCTTTTACCGTTGAAATCTTTTTTGCTTTAGCATGACTCCTTCCCCCCGGATTCTAAAATGATTACTCTATTTTTGTGCAATTATTATTTTGAGAAATCAAATGGTGCAGACAATAGGTGCATTCAATATTTATGATTATCCGGGAACACCAATCATTGATGTGCGTTCACCCGCTGAGTTTTTGAATGGGCATATTCCCGGTGCGGTCAATATTCCGATTTTTGATGATGGGGAACGTGCATTGGTGGGTACCCGCTATAATCAGGCGGGAAAGGATGCGGGGTTTTTATTGGGTCTTGAAATTGCCGGTCCTAAGCTTGCCGGTTATGTGAAGAGGCTGAACAGTTTGTTCCCTGTACATAGTCAGCTGATTCTCTGTTCGCAGTCCGCTCATACTCTATTGCTGGAGGGGTGGTTTACGCAGTAATGCCATGGCCTGGCTGTTTGATAAGGCCGGGCATGATGTCAGTATTATTAATGGGGGCTACAAGGGTTTCAGAAATTTTATCAGGGAACAGATAACCTATGCCTGGCAATACCGCATCATTGGAGGCATGACAGGCTCAGGTAAAACTGATACGCTTAGGTACATGAGTGAAATGGGAGAGCAGGTTGTTGATCTTGAGGCTCTTGCCTGTCATAAGGGCTCTGTCTTTGGTCATCTGGGCCAGGATGAACAGCCCACCAATGAGAATTTTGAAAATGAACTGTGGGACAAACTGCGCCAACTGGATCCCCTGAAACCAGTCTATCTGGAAGATGAAAGCCGCTCTATTGGCAAAGTCAGTTTGCCTGAATCCTTTTATATCAGAATGCAACTCAGCCCCTTATACCTGCTTGAAGTGGCTCCCGACATACGTATAAAACGACTAGTAGAGGAGTATGGATGCTTTACTACTGAAGAGCTATTGGAGAATATACAAAAGTTGGCTAAATATATTGGCGGTGATCTCCATGCTGTAATCATTAATGCCGTGAAGGAAGGTGATCTGACGAAAGCTGCTGAATTACTGTTGCATTATTATGACAGGAAATATTCTGAATCAATTATGCGTGTTATCGACAGGTACATCATTCCGGTGGAGGGTTGCACAGGCAACTGTCGCCATAATGCTGAATTGATTCTTGAAAAGAAGAGCGAGATAATTGAATAGTATTTAATAAGAAAATTTGACTGCTCAGGTTAAATAGGAAAAATACCGAATCACACTAAATCAAATGACTAAACCCATATATCTGGATTATAATGCCACAACCCCCATTGACAGGGAAGTGGCAGATGCGATGTTGCCATATATAACTGAATTCTTTGGTAATCCGTCAAGTACACACAGTTATGGTATTAAAGCACGACTGGCTATTGAAAAGGCACGTGAACAAACAGCAGCTATGCTTAACTGTATGCCTTATGAGGTGCTGTTTACAGGAGGAGGCACAGAGTCAAATAATATGGCTTTAAAGGGGGTTGCATACGCTAATAAGGAAAAGGGAAGGCATATTATCATTTCAGCAGTTGAACACCCTGCTGTTGCTGAGGTTGCTCATTATTTACAGGAGAATGGTTTTGATGTGTCGGTTGCGGGGGTTGATAACCATGGGCTGGTTGATCAGCAGGCGGTTGAATCATTGATCAGGCCCGGTACTATTCTTATTTCAGTTATGCATGCCAATAATGAAGTAGGAACCATTCAACCTGTGAAGGAAATCGCAGCAATAGCCCATAAACATGGCATATTAATGCATACGGATGCTGCGCAGTCGGTGGGGAAAATACCTGTTGATGTGCAGGAACTGGGTGTTGATCTGCTCAGTATTGCCGGCCATAAACTTTATGCTCCTAAAGGAGTAGGTGCTTTGTATATACGCAGGGGAACCAGGATTGAGAAATACATGCATGGGGCTAACCACGAACAGGATATGCGCCCGGGCACTGAAAATGTGTCGCACATTGTTGCTCTTGGCAAAGCCTGTGAACTGGTGCGTCTCAACCTTGACAAGTATGCCGCTGATATGCGCGATACCAGAAACCGGTTGGCCGAAGGACTCAAAAATAGATTTCCTGATATTCGGGTGAACGGCCATCCTGAAAAATGTCTGCCCAACACCTTGAATGTGAGTTTTAAAAACATGGCAGCAGGCACTATTCTCGAAGGACTGAAAGATGTGGCAGTATCTGCCGGTGCAGCATGCCACGCATCATCAGGCAAGTCGGGTACGTTTGAAGCCATGAACCTGCCGTCTGAATTCGCACTTGGTGCTATGCGACTCTCAACCGGACGGTATACCACACCTGAGGAGGTTGACCGCGCTGTTGAACTGATTGCTGAGGCCGCACAAGTAAAGGAGATTATCAACAATGCACCGGGCGTTGCTGTAAAGATCACTGAATTTGCCCATGGCATGGGATGTGGTTGTAAGATGCGGCCTGCCGATCTTGAATTTATTTTAAAGGACTTGCCACAGATATCCACACCCAACGTGCTGGTAAGTGCTGAACATCGTGATGATGCTGCGGTGTACCGGATTTCGGATGAGGAAGCCATAGTGCAGACCGTTGATTTCTTTACACCCATGGTTGATGATCCATACTCCTTCGGGGCTATTGCAGCTGCAAATGCTCTCAGTGATGTTTATGCCATGGGGGCGGCACCTTTGTTTGCCCTTAACATGGTTGCCTTTCCTGTGGAGAATCTTCCGTTGGATATTCTTAAAGAGATTATGCGAGGGGCTTCTGATAAAGCTT
>CALCQV010000024.1 GCA_937894795.1 uncultured Bacteroidales bacterium | reverse complement strand
CATGCACGACGACATCTCCATCATAACCCGCATGATACAGGCCGGCGCATCAGGCTTCGTGCTCAAGCGCACCCAAATGAATGAAGTGGTTGAAGCCATCCGCATTGTTTACAACAAAGGCAAATACCTGAGCATCAACACCCAGCAGATAGTGATGGACAATCTAGGCTCTCCTGCAGAAAGCACCGATGCCAGGGAAGAGAGCAAGCCCACCCTCTCGGCCCGTGAAATTGAAGTGCTCAACCTCGTAGCCAAGGAGTACAGCAATGAGCAGATTGCCGCAAAGCTCTTTATCAGTGAGCGTACCGTTGAGGCGCACCGCCGCAATATCTTCATCAAAACAAAAACCAAGACGATCGTCGGGCTAATGAAATACGCCATAAGCCACGGGATTATAGAAGCCTGATACTTTTTAAGTTGCCCAAGATGATTCAGGATGGTTCCTTGTTCCACGTTCCTTGTTCCTTGTTCCTTGTTCCTTGTTCCTTGTTCCCAGTTCCCGGTTCCCCATTTTATATGCGGGGAGCTTGGAGCTAGGAGCAGAGAGCCAAAAGCTGAAAGCCGAAATCTGAACGCAGAAACCCTCCCGCAACCATGATGGAAGGGGAGGGATCAGGGGACGTTTCGTTTTAGTGGTTTTACATAAGGATTACTCTGAAGGTTCGTACATCACCGCTTTGTAAGGTGATCTTCAGGATGTAGAGCCCCGGATCGTGCGATTTCATATCCATGATATAGCTGTCGCCAAGGTTCGTGTAGTGTGCTGATACCTTATTGCCGTTCATATTGTAGAGTTCCATGCTAAGAATGGTTTGCCTGCCGGCCGTCTTGTTCTGAATGGTAATGTATTCAGTGGCGGGGTTCGGGCTAATGCCAAACTGCTGCAGGTCAACCTCCGTGGTTGCCGTTACATCGGTGAAGTGGGCCGTGAGTACTCTGTCGCTGAGCATGGTGAAGGTATAACTCTCTTCGGTGGAGACCACCTCGCCGTTTTCTTTCCAGAAGTCAAACCTGAAGTTGTTGGCTGCTTCTGCCACAGCGGTCACTTCGGTACCTTCGGGGTAGATGCCTCCGCCGGTGACGGTTCCGCCCACTTCAGGATCTGCATTAAGGGTGAGCTCCCAGCTTATGATCTGGCTTTCGAAGTGTGCCACGAGTGAAGTGTCTGACACCACTGTGATGGTAAGCTCGGGCTCTGTTGAGAGCACCACACCGTTGGCAGTCCAGTTGGTGAAGGTGTAATCGGCTGCAGGGGTGGCCAGCAGGGTGGCTTCCGTTCCATATACATAGGAGCCGGCGCCTGTTACTGAACCGCCTTCCTGTGGCATGGCGGCTGCAGTAACAGTATAGGTTACCACGGCAAAGTTGGCTTCCAGTGCTCGGTCAGCAGTAACGGTAAAGGAGTAGGCCTGATCAGTTGAAACAACCGTGCCATCCTCCGTCCAGTTTACGAATTCATAGATCTCACCGGCAGTGGCGGTAACGGTGGCCGTTGATCCTGTAACGTACGTGCCGCCTCCGGTTACGGTGCCTCCGTCGCCGGGAATAGCTTCCACTGATATCATGAAGGTTTCAGGGGTGAACCATTCCAAGGCTTCGTCAATGGTGGTCTGTATGTCAGAAGTCGCAGTGAATTGCGACAGATCGAAGCTGATGAAGAACGACTTGTAGATGATATTGTCCAACCATACGGCTGCCGGGTTTCCTTTGGAGTAGGCATCACCCGATACAGGCCCGTCCTCGAACTTGAATGCGGTATGTGAGGTAATCTCCGGATTGGTGACTTCGGGGGCATAAACCTCCGGACAGGTACGCGGGTATATCACATCAGGACTGTCGGCATAAACCGGTATCTCCTGGTTAAGGGTGCCAATGGGCGAGCCGGAGGTGCCTATGATGCTGCCGTCGTGATAGCCGGGAGTATCAGGGCCACCCAGGCCGTCGCCACCGCCATAGATGGGGGGATTGGGCTGTACTTCAAAGCCGGTGCGCAGGTACGCTGTTGAGAACTTGCGCAGATAGCTGGCATTGGGCAATCCATGCTGCGCTGATGCCAGGTTGTCGGAGGCAAAGAAGATGTTCTTTGGCGCTGCCTGTGTACCGCCATCCAGGAAGCCTATGAGGGCTTTCGAGAGCGTATCATGAACAGGGGTGGTACCGGTAGAGTTGGAATAGGCAAAGATGATGTTATACTGTTCCGGAATGCTGTATTGGCTGAAGGCTGCCCAGTTGTATATATCGTAGGTGATGCCTGCATTGTCCAGCGCATTCATGTAAATGGGCAGTTCAATGTTCTGGTAGTCCTGGAACCCGGGTATGTTGCCGGGGCTAAGTATTAGCACCTCCACATCATCGGTGGGCAGCACCTTGAACAACAAAGGCTCACCATTCAGTGAATCAAGCACACCCCTGTTGGCTGCCGCCGAATTATCGGTTGCTGCAAAGTAGTATTCCACGGTAGTACCCAAAGGCAGATCGTGCAGATTGTAATGATACACGTTGTCCTGGTTTATGGAGTCGTGGGTCACGGCCATCCAGCCGCTGCCATAGTTGTAGTATAGCGAGTCAGAAGCCAGCCCCGACAGGTCGGTTATGGTAGCCTGCAGGTGTGCGAATGTGTAGAAGGTATTCCATGCCTTAATGGTAGTGATCATGGGCACCTGGGTGTCTTCACCCGGGTAAAACTTAATGGCCATCTCATTCTGCAGCAGATTACCTGCAGGGTCAGGGCCTATGTAGCTGCCGCCGTCAACAATCTCATTCAGATATCCCAGTCCGGTGGTGCAGTCGTCGTTTTGCGTTCCTACGGTTGCACTCTGTCCGAAATCATGAGGATTGGCCCCGCCGGTCTGTCCGTTGGCCACATTCTGATATTGCATGATGATATCGCCATTTTCATGGAGTATCACCTCAAAGTTAAGCGTAGGTGTACCGCCGGTACCGGCCACGAAGGCCAGGTTGCTCCACTGTATCACGGTATAGCGGTCAGGGGCGGTGCCAAAGGTCTGGAAATAAACGTTTCCGGTACCTTCGGTGGCAATCAGGTCATCCCAGAACACTGAAATGAGCGCCGGCATGCCTGCATAACCGGGTATGGTTTCATAGTAATTGAATACATTGCCGTCGTTGTTCCATCCATTGTCAGGATAGGGCTTTACCCAGTTATTATCTGCAAGCAGCAGCGTACCGTTGATGTCGGCATGGAAAAAGGTGCGTGTCATCCCGTAATAGGGGAAGTTGAATCCTATGGGTATGGCTTCTGAGAAGTTGTCATCACCTGCAAAGGCGTTCACGCCATACATTACGGCAGAGGTGCCGGTAGTGCTGATATCTATCCAGCTGTATGTCGGCCCCCCGGTTTCCCGGCTGTCAATCCACCGATACCCCATTGCATCCGGGCCACCGGTTCCGTAATGAAGCACGGCGTCGAATGTTGACACTACCGTATCGTTGGTAATATCGGCATCACCGGCCAAAGCGGTGTAAGTCTCTATGGTATAAGTCCCTTCAACAGTTGGCGTCCATCCGGCGAACTGCACGGTGGCCGTGGCACCTGCCGCAAGGGCGTCAGTAAAGGTAACCTGTGAAGTATGCACTACATTATTTCCTGCATCGGTGATGTTGCAAAATACCGGAAAGTCAGCTGTAACCTCCCCGGTACCGTAGTTCTTGACGGTGGCAGCCGGAACCACCGGCGTATCAATGATGGTGAAACTGCCAGGAGTGGTAATATTCAGTGCGCCCACATCATTAGCTTGCGGCTGTCCCACCTTTACGTCGTCCACAATAAAACCGTAAGTATCCTGCTGCCAGTGTATGGCAAGATATATATTCTGTCCTGCCCAGGCACTCAGGTCGTAGTTGAATTCCTGGTACGAGGCACCCAGGCCGGTGACGCTGCCCAGCGTAACATTGAAGTTGGCAATGGCATTACCGGTAGTTGAAAGCTTAACCTCCATATCCTCTGTACCGTACCATGAGCGGGCGAAGAAGTTGAATACATCACCTGCCTGTATGGCCACCTGTGGCGTTACCAGCCAGTCGCTTCCATTGTTGCCATAGCTGTCAACAAAACAGATATAAGTGCCTGTGTGGGCATGGGTTGCTTTGTTAAAAGCCCTGAAAGTGGAGCCATCGCTGTTGGCATCATACACCGTCCAGCCTGCGGGTATGGTACCTCCCTCAAAGCTCTCGTTTATAATCCATTGGGCATGTGCACCCATGGTGCCACCGGCAATGAGCAGCAGCACAAAAATCCATTTGATGAGATAATTTTTAGTGTTCATAAATTTCATGTGTTTAGTGGTAATGAGTGAAGCTGACGGAACCCTCCGTCAGGAGAACAAAGTAATAGCACCCCTCATTAAGGAACAACTTTTATAGTTATGATTTGGTAAATTCACAACTATAAATGGCAGTATAAACTACTGGGAATGAGCGTTTTTACGAAACACTGAAGGGGTGGTGCCCACATGTTTCCTGAAAAGCAGATTGAAGTTTGAGATGTTGTTGAAACCCGATTCACGGGCTATGGCATCAATGGAATATTTGTTTCCCAGCACAGGATCCGACAAGAGCGACATGGCCTCCCTGATGCGGTATTCATTGATCAGATCAGAGTAACTCTTGTTGAATTCATCATTTATGAGCTGCGACAGGTAGGTGCGGTTGGTAGAGAGCTTCTTGGCAAGCTTCTCAACCGAAAGGTCGGCTTTAGTGTATAATTTATCGTTGGCCAGTGCCTCACGCAGCTTTAGCAGCATCTTCTCCCTGTCGTCATCACGTAACCCGTGCCGTGACTTATCGTCGGCCACAGCCTCCAACAAAGGAGCTTCCGCCTTAATCTGATGACTTTTCAGCAGCTCCAGCTCCTTCATCGTGTGGCTGAGCTCCTTCTCCTTCTGCATTAAGTCAATATTCTTGCGAACAATGAACTTATAGGCATTATTCTTAGTCCGCAGCTGCATGATGATGATTACCATGGCAATCACTGAGAGTATCAGTCCCGTAAGCCAGGTGGCATTAAGCTTGCGCTGGTTCTCAATACGGGCCTCCTGCAGCTCATTTCGGTACTCCCACGACAATATCTCACTCTTCAGCTTCTCATTAATATACTTCTCCTCCAGCATGGCAATCCGGGCCGCCTTATCCATATTCATCAAACTGTCGCTTAAAGCTGACGCCCGCACATTGTAGCTGTAGGCAAGCCGGTAGTTGCCGGTCTGTTCATAAATTTCAGCCAGCAGCTCCAGCGCATCCGCCTCATCCTGCAGCTGTCCCGTCTCCCTGTATTTGAGTATGCTCTGCCGGCACAGATAGAGCGCCGAATCCGTTTTTCCCGTGGCAAGCATCAGCTTTGCCGCGTTGTGCCAGGCTGCCGCCATGCCGCTCATATCACCCATCGCCTTGTCAATAGCCAGCGCCTTGCGCAGGTATTCGCCCGCAGCAATATAGTTCTTAAGATTCAGATAAACCACCCCTATGTTCAGGAAGTTGGAGGAGGTGCCCGACGGATCACTATTCCGCTCATCAATATCCACCGCCTCAAAAAATATGGGCAGCGCTTTCTTGTAATCCTTCAACGCCAGATGTACTGACCCAATATTCGACAAGCAGATGCTGTAGCCCAGCTGATCGTTGATTTCGTAAAACGAATCCCTGGCATTTTCAATATAGCTCAGCGCCTTACTGTACTCGTGCAGCTTGATGAATACCGTGCCAATATTAAGATTACACCGGGCAATCTGCTGGGTGTCATTCATCTCCGTAAAGATCTTCAACGAATTGAAATTATACTGGTTGGCCTTCTCATAATCGCCCATGCGGGCATTTATGATGGCCAGGTTGCTGTACACAATGGCCACATCGCGCTGCAGCCCCTTCTTTATGGCAATAATCAGCGCCTTGGCCGCATACTCACGCGCCTTATAATTCTCACCCCGTTCAAAAGCATTGTAAAAAAGTTCATTATAGTGGTGTACCGTCTTGCGGGAAGTATCGGCTACCACCGCTGAAGCCCTGAAATGCACTGTAAAACAGAGTAATACGAGTAAATAAACGAGCCGTTTCATTACGCAAAGTTAACTAATTGTTCAAAATGGTTCAAGATTGTTCATGTTAGTTCAAGATTGTTCCCGGTTCCCGTTTGTTGGTCCCTCACCCCTGGCCCCTCTCTTGTCATTTATGACGAGACGAGGGGAAGGGAAGCCGCCGGCTAAAAGATGATGAATTTTTATATTATAGTGAACTATTTGCGTTGTATATTAAATTTTTGTATGTATATTTGTGGTGCTATCTGCTTCCTCCCCCCCGGTTACATCAGGCGCGTTTTATTTCTAACCCACTAATCTTAATCTTATGAAACTGAAATTTCTTTTGGTGCTTTTCCTTTTTGCCGGTTATTATGTTTCCGGCCAGGAGGTGAAATTGAACTCTGCCACCATTGCTACCGGTGGCATTGGCTCTGAAGGGAGCATTATCAACATTTCAAAGTGGAGCCTCGGCGAGGTTCATCTTCTTGTCCTGAAAGGGGAGGAGATTCAACTTGCCTCTGAAAC
>CALCQV010000023.1 GCA_937894795.1 uncultured Bacteroidales bacterium | reverse complement strand
ATCCCTATCGCCATAGGCTTGATAATAATGATGTACCCTCCATTGGCAAAAGTGAGGTATGAAGAATTGGGTGATGTGTTTAAAAACACTAAAATATTAGGTTTGTCAATGCTCCAGAACTGGTTGTTAGGCCCCGTATTGATGTTCGTTTTAGCCATCATCTTCCTGCAATTCAATATAGATTATATGTATGGGTTGATACTCATTGGATTAGCCCGTTGCATAGCAATGGTTATAGTGTGGAATGACCTGGCAAAGGGTGATACACAATATGCTGCCGGGTTGGTAGCTTTCAATTCAATATTTCAAGTGCTTTTCTTTTCTGTATATGCATGGTTCTTTATTGCAGTATTGCCTGGCTGGTTTGGTTTGCCTGTAAATACAAGTGTTTCACAAATTACTATTGCTGAGATTGCCAAGAGTGTGTTGATATACCTGGGAATTCCATTTGCTGCAGGTTTCATCACACGTTTCTTCCTGATAAGGATTAAGAACAAAGATTGGTATCATCATAAATTCGTCCCTAAGATCAGTCCCCTTACATTGATTGCCCTGCTTTTTACCATATTTGTGATGTTTTCATTGAAGGGAGAAATGATAGTGCGCATACCGCTGGATGTTGTTAGAATTGCTATTCCATTGGTAATCTATTTCTTAGTGATGTTTGTTGTATCATTTATCATGAGCGCAAAAGCTGGCGCAACCTATGAACAGAGTGCCACATTGTCATTCACTGCGGCAAGCAATAACTTTGAATTAGCTATAGCTGTTGCGATATCGGTATTTGGCATAAATTCGGGGGAAGCATTTGCAGCAGTTATTGGGCCTCTTGTGGAAGTCCCGGTGATGATAGCACTGGTTAATGTTGCATTGAAAATTAAACGGGGTGACTTTAAGTTGTTTCAATTAATGAAAAACACTGGTAATACTTCGAATTAGATCTTGTAAGTGTAAGGTTAAAATGGATAATCATCTGCATAATCACAATTCAGATAAAACAACCGGTAATATTCGATTAGCCTTCTTCCTTAATCTGCTATTTGCATTGATTGAGCTTTTTGGCGGATTGTTTACCAATAGTATCGCTATTCTTTCAGATGCTGTTCATGATTTTGGAGACAGTATAGCGCTAGGGTTTGCCTGGTTTCTTCAGAAGAAATCAGACAAGGGAAGAGATGAGAATTATTCTTATGGATACAAACGATTCTCATTATTAGGTGCAATCATTATTTCGGCTGTTTTATTGGTAAGTTCGTTTTTTATTGTCAGAGAGAGCGTATTACGACTTATGGAGCCGCAGGAGGCAAATGCCGGTGGTATGCTGGTATTTGCTTTCATCGGTATTGCCGTCAATGGATTTGCGGCCTACAGATTGCGATCAGGGCATTCACTTAGTGAGAGGGCTGTATCCCTGCATCTTTTGGAAGATGTTCTGGGCTGGATTGCAGTTCTTGTTGTCAGCATAGTGATGCTATTCATTCATCTGCCAATACTTGATCCTCTATTATCAATTGCCATTACTATCTGGGTATTGATCAATATATACCGAAATCTGCGTGATACTTTTAAAGTGCTGATGCAGGAAGTCCCACAAAACATTGATGTAACCGGTTTGCTTGACCAGATTAAAGAAATGCCCTCAGTGGTGGGAGTACACGACTTTCATATGTGGTCACTTGATGGTGAGCGCAATATCATGACCTTGCATGTAGTGACTGACAATGCCATCAGTTCAGGCAACCGACTTCAAATTAAAAGGGATATTAAAGAGTTGGCACTTTCATTTAATGTAGCTCATGTTACGCTGGAGTTCGAGGAGGAGAATGAATCAGACGATTGCGAATTCAGGGATGGATGCAATTGATTAAAAAAGCGACTTTTACATGAAATCTTGTAGGATCATCAGCAAATAATGTAATCTTCAGAGTTCTATATTAAACCTGAGGGCAGTTACCAATGCATTTGGAAGCTTTTGTCCGGTGCCCGTTGGATTGATGATGTATTGAATATCAGGTTGAACAGATAACCGGTCATTAAGCTTATATTGGTAGGTAAGTTCAATAGTGGTTTCATCTCTTCCAGGAGTATCGAATCCCGCATGTGCTATCGCAATCCCTGTAACATCAGCCTTGTTTTTACAGAGTATTCCTGAATAGTGGAATCCAAAACCAAGGTAAAAGCAGTTCTCGTTTTTCTGGTAAGGGCTTATGCTTGCCTGTAGAAAGGATGAAAGTATCGATCCATTAGTGTATTGTGCTATTTGCTGATCGCCGGTAAGATAAAAACCATAATTGGTGATCTCCCAATGATTGGTTTTATTTACTTTTTCAGCAGTAAAGTGTTGATGTGAGTAGCTCCCAATGCTATAGGCTCCTGTCAGGTTTTGCCTAAGAAGGGTTTTATAGTTAATCTGTACAATATTCAGCAGTCCG
Organism: uncultured Bacteroidales bacterium; assembly: GCA_937894795.1. Lineage (GTDB taxonomy): Bacteria > Bacteroidota > Bacteroidia > Bacteroidales > Lentimicrobiaceae > Lentimicrobium. The sequence continues at coordinate 37,615 of CALCQV010000023.1, read as the reverse complement.
TCTTCACGAGTAAAGTTCCAATGAAGATTGTAAGGATTGTTTTCTGAAAAATCAGTCGGAAATCCATCAAAAGCAATCAGCTTTATGCCAAGGGTTGGTGATAGATCATATTTGAACTGTATGCCAAAAGCGGTTAATGGAAAGATTGGGGCAATAATATTGTCGGCAATAGTACTGTGAACTCCAAATGAACTGTTTACGAATAAGGAAGCGTACTCACTTGCGGCAAACTCTACATTGAGATCTTGTAAACCAATGGTAAGATTTGCATTGCCAAATGATTGACTGTACCACATCTCATGAAAATAGGTAAGATTGTCGGCTTCAATGTTTGAAGCAACCTGGAAATCACCGATAAATTGAGTTGATGGGTTACCTCCATGCGTATGTGCAGCATTGATATAGAAGGTGCCCCCATTCCATAGACGAGCATGCCGAGTATCGAATGAGAGTGTAAAGTTAGCCATTCCCTGATAACAGGTTCCGGTCTTAAGGCCTCCTCTGTGGTTGGTCACAAATTCACTCACATACGATGATTGCAGTGTTATTGGTGGTTCATGGTAAGATGTATCATTTTGTGCCGGGAGCAGTGAATAATAGAGAAGGCATAGAATAGTAACCGGTAATTTCATCTGAATTAGTTGATTATACAGGCACAAAAGTAGAGTGGGGGCCGATGATAGACAATCCTCAGAATTAGTGAAATCGATGGTATTTAGTCATCAGTAGTAGTGAGTACTATTGCCTCTGTAGGCTGCTCATGCTAATGATTTTATTGGCCACAGCAAAGATGGTTAATCCGGCCAGTGATTTTATTCCCGTTTTTTGGGAGATGTTTTTTCTATGGGATATTACTGTATTTACACTGATATTCAGCTTATCAGCGATTTCCTTACCTGAGAGGCCGGTAACCAGAAGTTTAAGTACGTCAGTTTCTCTTTCACTGAGTGTCTCAGTTCTTGTATCAGATGAGATATTCTGGTTTTTGGCTAATGCGTTTCTAATCGCGGCAGCAATTTCAGAATCGCTTTGATCAATAGTGATGACAGCGTCAAACAGGCTAAGGATTGTATTGTTGAGAAACTGATATTGAAAAGCTAGTAAGGCAGTTTCAGGATGTTCTCTTTTTAGCAATTGAATATTCTTATGATTTGCATCTATTATTGCGGCATCGATGATTACAACAGAGATATGTTGATGGTTAAATGAGCTTTGTATTGACTGCAAGTCGTTAAGATGGAGGATTCGTAATCCCATCCCTGTGAGAAATTCCCTGACAATGCCGGTCAGCCCATATCTAATAACATGGGCTGGTCCGGCAATGGCAACAATAGGTTGTTGGCTCTCCATAGATCAGACTTTAATGGAATGTTCCAGACGCTCAACAATAGGAATAAGGATTATCTCTTCAATCAGACTATGTATATGAAGGTCAAATTCAAGTTCATATAAGGTCAGTAATAATCTGCGCCGGTATTGCATATCCTTATCGGGTGGAAGATACCTGATAAGCAGATTTTTAAGATCGGCCAGTTTCTCTTCAATATCATCATGATGGCTGCTATAGTCTGCCATGGAATAGTGTTCGCCTGATACTTTATCACTTGGCCCGTTTTGAGTCAGGAGTGACATAACATAAGGGAATACTATTGTATTTTCATACTTAAGGTGCTCGGTCACTTCCTCAAGATAATCATTATAAAAACGATTGAGAAGTTCAGTTTCAGGGTGTTTATTAATATCACTGATGTCCGTAATGTATGAAGACAGTAATGGAAACTTCTCATTTATATAATGCTTGTGACTGTTCTCAAGGAAGGTTAGAACATGAACGATGTCATTAATATTGCTCACCTGTGATGTATCAGGGATGATATCCAGATATAGGTTGGCAACAGCAAGAAAGAGCTTACTTTCAATTTCAAATTCTTGGCACAACTGTTCCACACTCTTTTCATGCAAGCCAAGTGGAATATTCCAATGCTCCAGCATCAAAAGAAGCTTGGGATTATGCTCAATCAAATCTGAAACTTTAGAGTCAGATCTTATTATTAATGCGTGTTCGAACATCCTTTCATCAATTTGAATTATAAGAACAAACGGCTATCGATCTTGTTTTAAAAATCAATTGTATGTTGGAAGAAATGAGTGGTTTTTTGAGTAGTCCATCATCTGTTTTGTATAATCATCAGGGTAAGTTACTTTTATATCAGTAATCTTTCCATCCTTTGATTCCGGAACGAATACAGGATTGATAAATCCGCCGTATGGAGCTATATTCAGTTTTGTAAAGCGGTCCAACACCTCCTTATGTAGAATGGGATCTAATCTCACTGCATATTGTTCAATAAGGCTTTTACCTGCTTCATAGTCGCCTTCTGATTTAATTCTCTGAATTTCAGCAAGTAGTTGGCCAAAGAGGTTTCTCAATCCTACATAGTCATTAATTACAATATATGTTTTTCCATCTCTGACTTCTTTAGCAATAATATTGGATGATTTGCCATTTTCATAGCACCATGCAGCAATAAGCTGACGACTGCGCATATGAGCCTGTTCTATATTTTTACCCGGTTGAATGCGGGTAAGCTGTGTCAATAATCCATTGCGGATATAGCTGTTGTATTCAGCCTTATATACTTCTTCCTTATCAAAAAGACCCAACTTAATCATATTGGGATCGCCAATATAGTAAAGCGCAAACAGGTCGGCTCTGGCTTCTTCCAGAGGTGAACTGTAGTTTTTGAGTTCATTTCCCTGGGTACCGGGGAGCAGTTGTCCTGAACCATGGCCAAGGCATTCATGTAAATCGGTATGCAGGTTACTGGCCAGAGAGCCATAGTTCCTGGCCCATTCAATTTCCTGTGGGGAAGCTGCAAACTCTTCAAGCATACCATTACCCAACGATGCCTGGTCATAGGCATACGTTATGTTTTCAATTGTAACTGACTTTGAGCCGTGCTCTTTTCTTATCCAGTCAGCATTTGGAAGGTTAATGCCGATAGGTGTGCTGGGATAACAATCACCACCAAGTTGAGCAGCTGTAATAACCTTGGCCGAAACACCTTTCACCTTTTCTTTCTTGAACTTTTGATCTACAGGTGAATTATCTTCAAACCATTGTGCATTATTGCTGATAATTTCTGTTCTTTTAGTTGCTTCTATATCCTTGAAATTCACAACACTTTCCCAGGTCGCTTTTCTGCCTAGGGGATCGCCGTAGTCTTCAATGAATCCGTTCACAAAGTCAATCCTGGAGTCCAGATCCTTTACCCAAAGTACATTATATTCATCCCATGTAGTTAAGTTACCGGTATTATAGTACTCAATGAGTTTATTGATAACTTTCTCTTGATGAGGATTTTCAGCTACTCCTGCGGCTTTCTCGAGCCAATATACTATTTGCTCTATTGCTTCTGAATATAAGCCATCCATTTTATAGACCTGTTCTTTAACCTGGTTGTTTTCCTTGATGACCTTTGAGTTAAGACCCCATGATATTAAAGTGTCGCCACCGTTGGCTTTTGTTTGAGTTTTCAGATTTTTATAATAATTATCAACTTCCTTCTCTGTCACACCCTCATAGAAATTAGATGCCGAACCTGTAACCAAATCCTGACCTGATTCCTGACTTACTCCTTTTGGGGCAATGGTTGGATCAAAGATGATAGGAGTCAACTCTGCCAGGAACTCATCAAGTGATTGTCCATTTCTTAAAGGAAACTTACCTTTGGTTGTGTTCTTAACGAGGTCGGCGAAGTACTCACTGCTGAATTCCGGTATGAATTTGTCTTTTGAATAGTGGTGATGGATTCCATTGGAGAACCAAACGCGCTTGGTATAAACCATAAAATTCTTGAATTCTTCAGTATTCCGGTCGCCTTCATAATTTTCCACGATGTTCTCAAGTGTGCGGCGAATAGCGAGGTTATACTTGAAGTTCTGATCATAAAGAATATCTCTGCCTGCTATGGCTGCCTGACTCAAATAGTAAACCAGTTCTTTCTGTTTAAGGGTCAGTTCATCAAATCCGTTGACCTGATACCTCATAATTTTAAGGTCGGCAAATTGTTCAAGCAGATACTTGAAATCATCTTTCTTTTCCTGAGGTTCGGTTGATTGTTTACAAGATGTTGAAGCTAGTGTAACTAACATGATGAGGATTAAAGTTAATTTTTTCATGGTCTGTAACAGTGATTAAACGGTTTTGTTGTTTTTAGCATTTGATAAATTGACGATACTATTGCCTTGCATCACCGGAACTGCGTTTGACTTGCCGATCTGCAGTGAATAGGAGAGTACATCATCATAACCCAGTTTCTTAAGCCGGTTGAAATGTGACGACCGGCGAATCATTGTTTCAAGATGCTCATTGCATGTATTCCATAGTGTCACAGATGTTAAAGCAGAATCATCTGCCAATTCAAACCTGTTGTCCTGAATCAATGATTTGGCAATGGCACCGGCACATAGTGTATCTTCAATGCAAAAGTTGTTCTTCCAGCCGGCGCACAAGAGAATTACATTTGAATTTTGGGCAATCAGCCACCGGGTAATAGCTGGAATATTAAGGAATGAAGCGATTGCTACCTTACCGGCGGCAGTGGCAAGCTCAATAGCCCTTGTGCCATTGGTGGTTGTATAATAGATTGATTTGCCAACAATTGCATTATTCATGAAATCGAAGGCGGAGTTGCTGTAATCAGCAAATGCAGGTTTAACACCATCTCTTTCTGCTGCTACCAGGTGTCCATTCTCCTTATGAACCATTGCTGTTTCGAGTGAATTGACAGGAATAATTTCTCTAACTCCATAGTCAAAGGCTGTACAGAAAGAGGTGGTAGCTCTAAGAACATCAATGACCACAGTAATTAAATCATCACCCTTATCCAGATAAGGATAAAGGGCGGGAGAGAAACAAACTACAACTGTTGGCATAGCAAATGGTTCAGATAAATAAAACATAACCGGGCATCAGATTGATGTCCGGTTATAAAATTATCATAAAATACTAACCTTTATAGAAAGGAAGCTTAACAATTTTTGCTTTTAAAGCCTTGTCCCTGATATTGATATAAATTTCCATATCAGTTTTAGCATACTCTGTAGCTACATAGCCCATGCCTATAGCTATTTTCAGCGATGGTGACTGAGTACCGGAGGTAACTTCGCCTATTACTTTGCCATCGGCATTCATTATTGGATAATGCTGACGTGGAATACCCTTGTCAATCATTTCAAAGCCAATTAATTTTCTTTGCAGGCCTTCTGTTTTTTGTTTAAGAAGAGCAGCTTTATTCACAAAGTCCTTGGTATCAGTGAACTTGGTGATCCATCCAAGACCAGCTTCAATTGGTGAAGTAGTATCGTTGATGTCATTGCCATATAGACAAAAACCCATCTCGAGGCGTAAAGTATCTCTGGCACCGAGTCCAATAGGTTTGATGCCAAATTCAGCACCTGCTTCAAAGACTGCTTTCCATATTTTCTCAGCATCCTCATTGGCAAAATATATTTCACATCCACCGGCACCCGTGTAACCATTAATGGATAGGATTACATCCTTAACACCCGCCAGTTCAACTTTCTTAAAAGTATAATATTCCATATCGAGGATAGGAGTGCTGGTAAGCTTCTGTATTGCTTTTAGAGCCAGAGGGCCTTGAACTGCAAGCTGAGAAATTTCGTCTGATGCATTGTAAAGTGTAGCACCAAACTTATTCTGTGAATTAATCCAATTCCAGTCTTTCTCAATATTGGAAGCATTTACTACTAACAGATATGTTTCAGCGTCAATTCTATAGGTCAGGAAATCATCAACTATACCGCCCTCATTATTAGGGAAGCAAGTGTAGTGAATTTTACCATCAGTGAGCTTTGAAGCGTCATTTGAACTCACCCATTGAATAAGATCCAGAGCATGTGGGCCTTTTACCCATATTTGTCCCATGTGAGAGACATCAAATACGCCAACTCCTTTTCTAACAGTTTCATGTTCAATGATAAGTCCTTCATATTGAACGGGCATATAGAAGCCTGCAAAAGGCACCATCTTAGCACCCAGTGCTTCATGAATCTTAGTAAATGCAGTATGTTTCATCTTAAAACAGGTTTTAAATATTTAAGGCAAACCTACGTAGTTTTTGGAAAATAATACCTAATATTTCTGAAAATTTACTGATCAACTTAATCTTCTCAGTATTGTTGATTAACTGAGGCCCTATTTTTTTTATTTTTAATGGAGAAAAGATTAAACAAGAACAAAAAAGCATTATATTTGCAGCTCTTAAATAATTCAATCCACTCTCATTATTTCAATCTCGCTTATCATTAAGTACCAGAATTAATCTGGAGTGCGATAAAGTTATACACCATTTATTCTGATCAATTTCTGATTACAAAACACTAATTATTTTTTATGTACGATATTATTGAGCTTAACAACAAGCTTCTCGAGGAGTTAAAAGACATAGCCCGTGGGCTCAACATTCCCAAATATGACGGAATGAAGAAGCAAGACCTGATTTATCAAATTCTTGATTTTCAGGCGTTGAATCCTTCCAAAGAAATGCTTGATAAAGAAAAAGCCAACCGGGAAAATAAGTTCAAGAGACAACGAATTCCTGATGAGCGATTTAACAAGAACAGGCCACAATCATTCGCCAAACCGGCTAAAGGGACGCCAATTGCCTCTTCAAATCCCTCAGCTAATCAACCAAAAGCAGATTCGACACCTGTAGAACCTGAGAAGAAGGAAAAAGTTGTTGCAGCTGATATCCCTGATAATAATGCTGTTAACACTAAAAGTCAGCAGGAGAAAAATATTAAACCTGAAAACAGGACCAATAAGCCGAAAAGAGGTAGGCCAACCAGGGAGATAAACGATAAGGATAAGAAAGCTCAAACAAATGCAGCTCCTGATCAGGAGAAGGAATTAAATTTATTTGCCGGCAATACTCCTGAGTTGGATCAGCCGAATGTGATACCTGCCTCGAAATCTGATCACATTGACACCGAAGCTTTACTCTTAAGCAATGCGCCTATTGATGAACCGGTTATTGATGAGCCGGAAATCAAAGTTGCTCCTGAAGTGGTTGCAGATGAAACAAAACCTGAAGTTCAGCTTACAGAGCCCGCTACTGAGCACACGGCACCTGCTGCAGATAAAAATGCTGAGCCTGAACCATACAGGCCAACGGAGAGGTTCAATAGAGACTATCCAAATCCCAGACAACGTTATCCCGAAAGAAATGACAGACCTGAAAGGCAAGAGAGAAAACGTGAAGAGTTTTCCTGGGAGTTTGATGGTTTTATTTCAAGCGATGGAGTGCTTGAGATTATGCCTGACGGATATGGCTTCCTGAGGTCATCTGACTATCATTACCTTAATTCACCTGATGATGTGTATGTTTCACAATCACAGATAAAGCTTTTTGGCCTCAAAACCGGCGATACAGTTAGAGGTACTATCCGTCCACCCAAAGATGGTGAAAAGTATTTCCCATTGATAAAAGTGGAATTGATTAATGGACGCACTCCCGATGAAGTGCGTGATAGAATTCCGTTTGATTATCTCACACCCCTTTTCCCTGAAAAGAAGTTTAATTTAACCGGTCACCCGGGTTCTAATTTATCAACAAGAGTAATAGACCTTTTTGCCCCTATAGGGAAAGGACAGCGTGGTCTTATTGTAGCTCAGCCAAAAACTGGTAAGACAGTATTGCTCAAGGAGATAGCCAATGCCATTGCTTATAACCATCCTGAAGCCTATTTGATAGTGCTTTTGATTGATGAACGCCCTGAGGAGGTAACAGATATGGCCAGAAGTGTAAAGGCTGAAGTTATAGCCTCCACATTTGATGAACCGGCTGAACGTCACGTGAAGATTGCCAACATTGTATTGGAAAAAGCAAAACGAATGACAGAATGTGGTCATGATGTGGTAATTCTGCTTGATTCTATTACCAGACTTGCACGTGCTTATAATACTGTGTCGCCGGCATCAGGCAAGGTACTGTCGGGTGGGGTGGAAGCCAACGCTCTCCAGAAACCTAAACGTTTCTTTGGAGCTGCACGTCAGATTGAAAACGGCGGTTCACTCACAATCATCGCAACTGCTCTTACTGATACCGGTTCAAAGATGGATGAAGTAATCTTCGAGGAATTCAAGGGTACCGGTAATATGGAGCTTCAACTCGACAGGAAACTCTCAAATAAGAGAATTTACCCTGCTATTGATATTGTAGCATCCAGCACCCGCCGTGAGGATCTTCTGCTTGATAAAGAAACTTTGCAAAGGATATGGATACTCAGGAACCACCTTGCCGATATGAATCCACTGGAAGCAATGGAGTTTCTGAAAGATAAAATGAAGTATACACAATCGAACGAGGAATTCCTGATTTCAATGAATGGATAAGCCATTATTGGAACACTGAGAGTGGGATTCATGTACATGGTTAATGTTTATTTCATCTTCACCGTATACATAATTCGTACAGACTTCTAAGTATGATAGAAATTCAAGAGCCCCGTAAAACGTGGGGCTCTTTTTTATTGTATAAAAAAAAGGCAGCTGCTATTCAATAGCAACTGCCGGGCATTCCGTAATATAATTCAGAGTTCTTTTTTAGTGATCTGCTTACTCGTATAAAACCCTATGGCAGTCAGAGCACATGGCTGATTTCCAGGCATCCCTGATATCAACCGGGTGTAGGAATTCCATTGTTTTTTGCAGTGAAACGGTTTGAATGTTGTTTTTAGGTCCTTGAGCCAGGATATCATGACAGTTTTCGCAAGTTTTTGATATTACCTCGCCTTTATCAGTTTTATGTCTGTCAGAATGGCAACGGAAACACCCCTGCGATTCTAAATGGCCAATATGATTAAGATATTGGCTGGCATCGGCTTTCATATAAGGGAATACATTATCATCGTACTCGGCCTGAATCACTTTTATTGCTTTCTGTATGCGATTGAATTCTTTAAGATAGACATCAGGATGTTCATCCTTATAGAATCCTACAACAGCAGCATAAATCTCCCTATGTGCATTCATAGTAGTTTCATAAGGAAGTTTTAAGGCTTGCATCGCAGCATATTTTATGTATGGAATATCATTTGGTATCTTTCCGGCAATCAATGCCTGGTCAATGTAATCGGGAGCTGATTTGTATATGTGGGAAGGCCGGTTATGGCAATCCATGCAATCCATTGACCTCATTTCAAGAGTATCAAGAGCAGCTTGTTCAACCGGATTTTCTTCATCCATGTATATTTTTACTTCGCCTGTTTTCACATTAGTTAGTTTAACCCAGGGAATATTTTCTCTATCCTTAGTACTGGAAGCATACTCAATCTTATAATCTTTATTTATATGCCAGTGTATACCTTCTGATAATCCGTGTGCACTTTGCTCGGGGCCAATCTTCATTAATAATGATATATCCCATTCTGTATTGCTGGAGTCAGCCAGGTATGATCTCTGATTTCTGAGTTTCTGTGAATAGAATTTCTCAGGCCAATGACATTTTTCACAAGTTTCACTAGCAGGTCTTAGGTTATGTAGTGGTGTGGCAATTGGCCTTGGGTATTTCTTGAAGGCTACGGAATATACCTGGTACAAACCTGATAATTTAGATTTAACATACCACCCGGCCCCTTCACCAACATGACATTCTACACATTTTACCTTTGCATGGGCGGAGTGCTGGTATGTAACGTACTCGGGCTCCATAACATCATGACATAATGTGCCACAGAATTCTACTGATTCAGTATAGTGAAATGCCTGGTAACTGCCTATGGATGATATAATTAATAAAATAACAGTAATAATTGAAACTCTAACGAGAGCTGTACGCTGAAACTTGAGGTTCATGTCGAGGATCGGCCATTTGCCGGCTGATTCAACCGTTGCAACTTTCTTCCGTCGCTTGATTATCATTCCTATTGGAATCAATAAAAGCCCTAAAACAAGAAATGCCGGGACAACAATATAAATAAACAGTCCCATATAGGAATTGCTCTCTTTTGAGAACCAGGAGAACAAAAAAAGTATCAGAATAACCACTAAACTATTTACGGCTAAGATGAAGCCACTGATACTCACCCAGTTATAGATTGATTTAGGCATTTTCATTGTAATAGCTGTTTTATTTGATTTGCAAGTTAAGATAGAGATTATTTTTCATTTCCCCAAATTTAGTGCGCAGTATAAATTATTGGGTAATTGTGAATTACTGTAAAAAGTAACGGGTGCCAACTGATTAGCCGACACCCGTTGAATAATTTGATTTATTTCAGGGTACGCAGAAAATTTATCAAAGCCCATCTGTCGTCCTCATCCAGAATCTTCTTCTCAAAATTAGGCATCTCATCACGACCAACGATTGACTGATAGTAGATTTCTCCATCAGTTTGTGCCTGAAACTTCTTGTCAGCAAATGAAGGCATGGCGGTTTTCATCATTGCTGATTTCGGACCATCGCCCAAACCTTTAACACCATGACATGATTTGCAGTGTTTGTTGTATAATTCCTTACCAACACTGTTTATGGAAGCATCGCCAGCTTTAATGGTGCTTTTCATTGTCTTGTATTTTGCAGGAATAACCCATGGAGCAGCTGCCTTCTGAGCCATTGCCACGTTTGCAGCACCGAATATTAAAACTATTAACAGAATTGCAAATAATTTAACTGATTTTTTCATGTTGTTGGATTTTTACAGATTAATTATGGTTAGTGAATGAAATTGTTAAACATCTCAGTCACAAATATAATCAAATATATCGATAGGTAGATGCGATATCGCTATCCAATATCAATTGTTTTACCAACCTGTTTTGATTGATCTACATCAATGGCACGTTATGCACTTCATTAAACCCAATACAAGCAGAACTTTGTGATTATCCAATTATTTATGCACCCCCTTGAAAACCTGCAATCAATAATAGCACATTGAATACAAATATGGCTGGAGTTTAAAAGTAGAATTACTGCATCATAATTTTACTCTCTATTAGAGTTGACGTGCGCCATATTATTGGGGGCATATTGATGGTTTTTTGATGCGTCCTGTTTTTCTCGGGTGAATAATTTCAAAATAATTGAGAATGAAGCATTATATAAACTAATATTTCGAATGTCAGTTCTTGTTGAATTGGAAGTATTGAATTTGAATGATGACTTTGAATGAAGGAATTGGTTGGTGAGAGCAATCTGATAACAAGGAGTTACCTGGTATATCAACCTAACCGCGCCTCCCATGGCAAAGCTGACATCTCTGGCGGAAGTAATTTCATAGAATGGAGGACCGGTAAAAAAGTATTCAGGTTTATATAATTGGTAAGGAGTGAAGGCAACAAATACGCCTACATTCAATTGGCTTTCAAAAGAAAATGAATTATTGAGAGGGAATTGATATGCAGGACCAACCATCAAATGAACAACTTTATAGGGGTCACTCCTGATATAAAGATCTTCAAGAAAGGGATCAGCATTTACCTTTTCATATCCCAAACGTCCAACATCAACAGGATTTAATTGTAAACCCGCAAGCAATGCACCTGACCAATGCTCATCAAGCATGAACTTAGCTTCGGTAGAGACCGTAAAACCGGTAGTGGCAAAGCTTCCTTCGGGTAAAGTAGTTGCAGCGTAATCAAACAATGGAATACTGATACCTGTTTGGATTGCCATGTCAATTTCCGAAATTTGTCCATTGGTATTTAACGTCTGAATAAGAAAAATTAATAGTAGTGGCAGGTGTTTCATTTGTAATAGGTTATAGGTCACTAAATTACTAAAGAAAATAAAGCAGGTGAATGCAAATGAATTGTTTTTGTTCAGGTTTTGGCAAGATTACAAACAAAGAAGCCGTTGCTCTAATATTGCAACGGCTTCTTTTGATAAGCAATACAATCTATACTAAATTATAAGGCAGCAAGTGAATTCTGCAATAATGCTTTAGTGTATTTGTAATTATGAATACCTTGGCTATAGTCTCTCAAGCACAACTGGAAGTTAATAAGAGCTCCCATTTGAGCATTGGTAAGAGTGATTTTAGGTAAAGTAAGGTTGAAATCTTTCTGAGCCTGACTCCATGAATTTGAAGGAGCCGGATTTCTGAATAATCCATTAGGATTGTTTGCAACACCTTCTGGGTTGGTGATAGGATCATAGATGTTCAGATAGCCATCATATTTGTTGGTGGTATTAGCAGCCCAGAGATTATGTTCTGCATCAGGATTCCTGTTAAGAATATCAACACCATTGATGGTAAGTTTAGCTGCAAGAGCATCCAACGAAGCCTTGATATCGGCTCTTGGGCCTGTCCATAAGCTTGCAGAAGTTGCATCAACGCCGGTATGGCAGCCATCAGCATTACAACCGTTGAAGTTACCTTTTGCAAAGAAGGTATGTCCACCGGCTTTTCCTTGCATAGGAGCCATGTGGCAATCCTGGCATGAAGCAAGAGTTGTATGTGCTGAGTTGGTATAAGCAGTACCCGGGAATTCTACACCACCCTTACCAGCAAATATAGCACCGGCGGTACCGTAATGTGTATGAGTTCTGTATGCTGGTCTCAGTTTATTGCCAGTAGCATCGCCATCATAGAAAACTGCTGTTGGGTTGTTTGCCAAACCAACATAGTCAATTACCTGACCGTCTGCTAAACCTGCAGTGAACGGACGTGGTTGGTGACATTTGATACAAAGGTTACTTCTTCCACCGTCAGCCTGACAGTCAATGGTGACTGCACCACCCCACATAGTCATTGGAACTGGAGCAACTGTTGTGAGAGCCAAATCACCAACTGCATAAGTTGTATGCAGAGCGCTATGGCAAGTTGAACAGGTGATTTCACCATAAGCTGCATCAGGAGCAACAAAATAGTCGTTTACATACTTATTTGTTGCGGTATTCAGTGTAAATGTAGCCGGTGTGTTATTGGTGCATACATATTTGAAGGCTTCTGATAAGTGGCAAGGACCGCATGTTGTACTTCCTGCCTCTTCAAATGCTGCTTCTCCGTACATGTGTTTGGAAAGTTCATACTGTGTTGCAGCCAATTCAATACCTTCAGGGCTGTGACATTCAATACAGGTTGCAGTTCCGTCAGTACCGTCGGCACCGGCAGCTCCATCAACACCATCTTTTCCGGCTGGTCCTTCTTTTGTACATCCGGTAAGAAGACTTCCCGCCATCATTAACCCTAAGCCTAGTGTGAATAAAAACGTTTTTCTTTTCATAAGCAATTTTTGTTTTGTGTTTGTGTGTGTGAATTTTAGTTGTGAGTTTCATGATAACCATTAATCATACTCTTGAAGTTTGATCCAACCGTATGGCCAATGGTGCAAAAATAAACGTGAATAATTAAGAATAGAGAAACCAGAAATCCTAACATCGCATGTAATAAGCTTGTTAGAGTAATTCCTCCAAACTGGAATAAGCGTGTTACAATAAATTCAGGAAATAAGAGCGCCCAACCTGTAATAAAGATGAAAGGCAAGGCAACATACATAATTAAAATGTAGGTCAATTTCTGAATCGGGTTGAATTTTCGTTCTTCATTGATTTTAAAAGGTGCCGGTTCTCCTACGAACATGCCGTATGAATAATATCTGGCTTGTTGCATTATTTCTTTGAAATAGCCCTTTATTCTCTGTCTGTAATACTTGCCATTACCGGTTGTGAGATTGCCAATAATAAATGCCAGGTAAGAAACTGTAAGAAGTATACCGCATAAATTGTGAATTGAAACTGCAATATCGAAGCGAATGAATGGTGATTCGGCACTGGCATATTGCATACTCACTCCTGTAAAGATAAGCAGAAGGCATAACAGAGCATTTGAAAGATGCCACAGCCTAACCCATACCGGATATAAATAGACTTTATTTGCTTGCATTTGAAGTTGATTTACGAGTTCTGAAATATGCATGTACTGCTATCGCCAATAGTGTCAATCCGAAAACTACAATGCTGGCAATATTTAGAAAATAGTTACGGTTTGCGCTGATCAGATATGCCTGATTCATGATTATGCCATTGTAAAAACCAGCTTCATTCCTTTGCTGTGCAACTTCGTGTTTGTATAATGAAGAAACCAGAATGGAATTTGTGGAATGGCATTTTACGCAATCATTGATTGCCTGAGAACTTGGTTTAATTAAATGGGCAACCATAATGCTATCATTCTGTTGGGCATGGCAATCAATGCATCTTACTTTCTTAAAATGAAGCGTCTGATTTGGTAACCAATCATGCTTATCTATTAGTATCGGTAATTCCCTTTCAGTCAGGTCACTAAATTTGATTTCATTTCCATGGCATTGTAAGCACATCTCATTATCCACAGCAACCCTGTCAACAATAGGTATATCCTTCGACAGCTTATAGTAGTGTGGATTATGACAGCTCCAGCAACTGAAATCATCACCAAGTAACTCGGCATGCACGCTCTTGCCGTATTCCTCCTCTATTGTTTCAAATTTGAAACTGGCATAGGCCTCATCACCTCCATGGCAATCAATACAGGCATACTTGCTTTCAAATTTAACACTTACAGGGTGAGGTGTAGTCTCATAATCAGAAGAGTGGCAGTCAGTACATTTGAACATTCCATGAGTTGAACCCGCCAGTTGAAGCGGGTCTACGCGCAGCTCACGATACATACTTAGCTTTACCTCGTCACCCGATGCAGTATCACTTAATGTATAATGGGCACCGCCATGACATTCAAGGCATTTCAGGCTTTCTTCTGAAAGCTGGTTTGCCTTTTCCTGAGAGACTACTGAAAAGACTGAGAAAAACACTAATAGTATACCGGTAAAAACAGTTATCATTAACTGTTTGCCGGTTATTAATCGTTTGATCATTTTAAGAGTCTTTAACAAGTTGTTTTTTATTTTCCATCAAATAGAGCCTTCTTGTTATAAAGGCTCTATTTGATGGTCATTTTAATTTATTTTTTCATATTGCGCATGTAGTATACTACTGCCCACCTGTCGTTTTCGTCAGTGATCTTTTTCTCAAAGTTTGGCATCTCTCCGCGTCCAACAAACGACTGATAGTAAATTTCACCATCTGCCTGTGCCTGGAAGCCTTTTGATGAGAAATCGCCGGTACTTGTTTTCATGCTTGCTGCCTTTGGACCATCGCCTAAGCCTTTTGCGCCGTGACAAGCCTTGCAATGTTTGTTGTAAAGCTCTTTACCTTCTGCATTAATGCTGGCATCACCTGCTTTAATAGTGCTTTTCATGGTTTTATACTTTGCCGGTATGTTCCAGGGTTCACCCGGTTTCTGTGTCATCGACATCATGGTAACCGTAAATGCTATTGCACCACCGAGTAATACGAGTTGTTTGATTGATTTTTTCATTGTGTTCATTATTTACTTAATATGCTGATTTATTAAAAACTCCATAAGCGGGTTACATTCAATCCTATCAGGATACCACCATCAAAGAAGTCGTTCGTGTTGAACATGATGTTCTCCTGTGGAATGATATTCTGAGCTGATCCAATATACATGTGGAATGCATGGGTGCTTGTTGATACTTCCCATCCAATGCAGATGTTTGGCTTTGAATCAAGAATGCTAACATCACTTTGTTCAGATATGGATTGAATTTCAAGTGGGAAATCACCTGATACTATAATTGAGCTTTGTGGTGAGAATTTGAATCTGCCGGCAGCTGATATAGCAATCCTATCGTGATCTAATGTGTCAACTATATGAGCATTGTAATGGGTAAATGAAGGGGCAATCTGTAACGATAATTTATCGTTGAATCTTCTTGAAAAGATGATTTGTGAAAAATATGACATCCTGTTTGAGAATTTGTAATCAGGACCCCACTTCTCATCAGCACTTCCGTCAATACCTATTACTTCATATAATGTAATGGTTAAAGGAATGGAATTTGACCTTGTTTGTTGCAACAGGTTATACTTGATCTGTATATCCTGCATTTTATTGTATTTGGTGGTTCCAATGCCAACCATGAGGTTGTTCAGAATGCTGAAGTTTAATCCGAGTCTGATATTTGATGGAGCCCAAATTCCAAAAAGATCGCTTACTCCATTGTCCATTGTTCCAAATCTGTGCTGGATAATCATTTCCAGCGTTTTGGATGGTTGGATTGTTGAAGTGGCATTGTCAAATAATAAACCGCTTTCAAAAGCCGGACGTGCCGGACGTTCTTTCTGTGGTTCTTCCTGGGTGGCTTCAGTTTCTTCCTGAGCAATTACTGTACCTGTTGAAAATAGGAATGACACCATCAAGAAGGCCATCAATCCGTATGTCGTAAATGTTTTTTTCATTTTGTGATTATTAAGAATGACAAGATTAATTGTTTTTTGCACCTTGTTGTATCCAGGTTAGTACTGTCTGTGCCTGTAATGAAGTAGAATAGCTCTTCATGCTTCCGGTAGCCATTACTTTATATAATATGCTGTTTGCCGGTGATGCAGTGTCAATCATACTCAGGCTGTTCAGACTTGCATAAGCATTGGCCGGTGATAAATCGGGATCGAAGGCACCAGCTGAATGACATCCACTCATATTGCAACTCTCATTGAAGATTGGAATGATGTCGCTTGAAAACTTAAGCTCAGTGGTAATAGGAGGGGGTTCCGGAAAATCCATATAATCATACTCACAACCTGATAATAAGGTCATTAGAATTGCTCCTGCTAAGGCCAATCTTGTCACTTTTTTGCTTTTTATTAGTTTCATCATTTGCGTAGATTTTATTGATCAAAGAAAGTAATTATATAGTTAACTGTATGTGACTGAAAATTGATATTTTTGTACTCAGTAACAAACAAATGTCAGTAGTGTCATTGATCTATATCAATTGATCAGTTAACATACAACAGCCTGATGAAACAAGAAAACACACATTGCATTCATTGCAGAAATAAATCGGATATTTTCTCCGGTTTAAATGATCTGGAACTAGGCAAGGTCAATGATTGCCGGGTTAGAATGACCTACGCACCGGGTGAAATGATTTTTAAACAGGGCTCTCCTTGCCATGATTTCGTTTGCGTTACTTCAGGGTTGGTTAAGTGCTTCATTGAGGGTGAAGATGATAAAAAAATTATCATAGGTTTTGTCAGGCCAATTGAATATATCTTTTCACCAGGTGCCTATATTGACAAGCGGCATCATTTTACTGCAATTGCCTGTGAGGAAACCTCTGTTTGCCTTGTATCAACTGATGTTTTTCAGGAATTGGTAAAAAGCAACAGTGAATTTGCCAATGATTTTATTGCCAAGATCAGTCTGCAAACCATTAATCTGTGCCATCAGCTAACCAATATCACCCATAAGCAAATACCCGGTCGTATGGCTGAAACCCTCTTGCGCCTGTCGCAGGTTGTTTATAAACAGAATCCTTTTACATCTTGTCTTTCACGTCAGGATATGGCTGATATGTGCGGCATGACCAAGGAAAGTGTTGTCAGAGCTTTGAAGACATTCAAGGATGAGAATATTATTACTGTTGATGGCAATACCATTCACCTGCTGAACATCCCGATGTTGGAAACCATCAGCAAAATAGGCTAATCCTGTCTTTTTAGCTTTGCTAACATTATGGTCTTTGCAAGTGCATATGCCCGGCAAAAACAGGAGTCAAATCCTTACATGCCTTGAACTAAGGACCTGCGGTATAAAGTCTTAACTTTTACGACTGATAACCTTGATTGCTTTTTCAACTATATTTTCAGCTGATAGGCCATACTTTTTCATCAGTTGCTCGGGTGTTCCGCTTTCACCGAATTCATCGTTTACGCCAACCATTTCAACCGGTGCCGGCATATTAAGGGCAAGAACCTGATTGATACTATCGCCTAATCCTCCATTTATCTGATGCTCTTCGGCAGTGACCACACAGCCCGTCTTTTTAACTGAGTTGATGATAGCAGATGTATCAAGAGGCTTTATGGTATGTAAATTTATTATTTCTGCATCTATTCCCTTTTCTGCCAATATTTTGCCGGCTAAAATAGCTTCCCATACGAGGTGACCGGTGGCAAAAATTGTTACATCCTTACCTTCATTAAGCCGCAGGGCTTTGCCAATCTCAAAAGGTTCGTTGGCACCGGTGAAGTTTGGCACTTTTGGTCGACCGAATCTCAGGTATACCGGTCCCTCCATTTGTGCTACAGCCAGTGTAGCCTGACGGGTCTGGTTATAATCGCAGGGATTAATTACTGTCATATTCGGCAACATCTTCATCATTCCGATGTCTTCAAGTATCTGGTGTGTAGCTCCATCTTCACCTAAGGTTAGACCGGCATGTGATGCAGCTATTTTTACATTTTTATTGCTATACGCAATGGATTGCCTTATCTGATCATAAACCCTGCCGGTTGAGAAGTTGGCGAAGGTGCCTGTAAAAGGAATCTTGCCACCAATTGCCAGACCGGCAGCAATTCCCATCATGTTGGCTTCGGCTATACCCGTTTGAATAAACCGTTCAGGAAACTCCTTTTCAAAAGCATCCATTTTCAATGATCCTGTAAGGTCTGCACACAGGGCAACTACCAATGGATTACTTCTTCCAAGTTCAAGTAGGGCCTGACCGAAACCTGATCTTGTGTCTTTCTTTTCCGTAAACGTGTATTCCTTCATTGATCTCTTTATTTTGTAGGTTATAATTAGCTTTTATTTTTCTATGAGTCTGGCATTTAATAAGTAAACAGGTTGACATTACTCGTACCTCCGGGGTATATTGTAAAGTCATTGGTAATGGTGTACATTGACTGATTGGTTTGTGCCGACCTGAAAACTACCTTATAATTCCCGGGTTGAAGTATCAGTGTTTCCTGTAATAGAGCATCCCTAAGGTCATAAACCCATTCAAGGATACCGTTTTTGTCAACATATAAACTCCCGTATCCTTTTACACTCTTCTTTATTACAACAATACCCGGTAATGGTATGTCAATAGTTGTGGTTGTGCTTTGAGAAATCACAACATCATTGATATACAAACGAGGTAAGGTAAGTACTTCAAGGTCATAGGTGCCGCAGAGGTATTTTTTTATATCACCGAAATTCTGGATATTCAGGGTTACAGGATTTCCTTTCTGCCGAACTATAGCCTGGAGATTCTTGACAATACGCTCGTTGTTTCCCATGCGCAGATTAAGAAAACCTTGAGGTGTATGAGCTGCCACCGTTATATGCCTGCCGGTTTCCAACCCTATACTGTCAATACGTACTTGCGGTACCGTGTTGATTACAATATCATACGTAAGCATTGGATCAACCACCAGAGTATCGGGCACACCATGGCTGTTAAGGGTATGCATCAGGTTGTATTTCATAGCCCCGGTTTCATGGTCATAGAATGTCATGTTCACATTTGTTTCCAATGGCTTGTTTCGGGTGTCCAGTAAGTTGACTTGCAAGGTTGTTGCACTTAATGCCTGAGATATTACGGTATGCAGTGCCTGTTGAAATGCAGTTTCACTTCTCGCATCAAAATAGGTGCCAACGCAATTGAAAGCTTGCTTGAAATCGCGACCGATACCTATAATAAAAGGTTTCATGCTCACCTTGTTCTTCTGAAGGTTGATTGAAACTTCGCAGGGATCACCGCCACACTCTTCAATGCCGTCGGTAATAAGAATTATAATATTACGGCAATCTTCACATGGTGGAAAATCATGAATTGTTTGTGACAGAGCATAAGCAAGGGGTGTTGTACCTCGCGGGACAATATCAAGAATCTTGTTCTTTACTTTATCAATATTTCCATCTCCGAAGGGGACTTCCAACCGGGTGTCACTGCAATCGGCAGGAGGGAATTGCTTCTGGTGGCCATATACCCTCAATCCTATCTGAAGGTTGTCAAAGGTAGCCAGGCTGTCCAGAAGATTGACCATCAACTTTTTGGCAATGTTGATCTTTATATCACTTTGCCATTGGCCATACATGCTTTGTGAGCCATCAAAAACAAAGAGGATTCTGGTCAGTGGTTCTTTCTTTGATGTACCTGACTCAGTTTGAGCAGAAACCATCAAAGGAAACAGAACCAGCAGTATCAAAATCTTCCTCAAGACCTTACATTTTATTATTAATAATCAAAAAGTGTTAAAGGTAATTGGCTCAGCGCTTTATCAAGCTGTTCATCATTGGGGGCAACGCCGTGCCAATGATGGGTACCTTGCATGAAATCAACACCAAAGCCCATTTCAGTTTTCATTATTATTACTACAGGTTTTGATTTGAAGCACCTCAGTTTGGCATTATTCAATCCATCAATCACTGATTTCATGTCATTGCCATTCATTTCAAGTACATCCCAGCCAAAAGCTTCCCATTTTGCCTTTAAATCACCCAATGGCATCACCTTATCGGTTGGTCCGTCAATCTGTTGCCCATTGCAATCAATGGTTGCAATAAGATTGTCAACTTTATGGCCGGCAGCAAACATGGCGGCTTCCCATATCTGGCCTTCGTTCATTTCACCATCACCGTGCAAAGTATAAACCAGACTATTGTCGCCGTTGAGTTTCTTAGCCATAGCTGTACCAATTGCCACAGAAAGACCTTGGCCAAGTGAGCCGCTGGCTACTCTTATGCCGGGTAAACCTTCAGCCGTAGCCGGATGACCTTGTAAACGTGTATTGATTTTTCTGAATGTTGCCAGTTCTTCAACCGGGAAATAGCCTTTTCTTGCAAGTACACTATACCATAGTGCCGATAAGTGGCCATTACTCAGGAAAAATACATCTTCGTTGCTTCCTTCCATGGTAAAATTACCGGGATCCTGTTTCATGATTTCAAAATAAAGGGCTACCATGAATTCAGTGCATCCAAGGGCTCCTCCCGGATGACCTGATTGTACGGCATGTACCATGCGCAAAACATCCCTACGGACTTGCGTGGCTGTTTTTTCCAGGTTCATTAAATTATGCATAGGCTATTTTTTGGCAAATTTATTTCTTTTTTATTGCTATTTCTGAATTGTTGATTAAAAATAGAAACTGTTGAAAAGATTCGCATTACCTTTGAACTGGTCTTTGTTATACATGATATTAATGAATAGGTGCCTTATTCCGTTAAAGTAACAACCCATTTTATTCGCGAATAAAGCCGGCATTTTGAATACCGTTTTATTCAGTTATTGTTTAATATTGTTGCATTAAATTAAAAGTCAGTATTCCTCTATTATGATTCCACTTCCTGTTAAAAATAGGCTTTTTTTCCTTTCAATTATTCTTTTATTGTCAATTAATCCTCTTTTTTCACAGATATCTATTAAGGAAAAGTGGGTTGATTCAGTTTTTAATACGTTGACACCCGATCAGCGAATTGCACAATTGCTGATGATTAGAGGGTATTCAAACCGTGATGCTCAATATAATGATGATCTTATAAAGCTGGTTACAGAATTCAAACTGGGGGGAGTCTGTTTTTTTCAGGGAGGGCCGGTTCGGCAGGCTATTATTACCAACAGAATTCAGGAAAACTCTTCAATTCCGGCATTTATTGCCATTGATGGTGAGTGGGGGCTGGGGATGCGGCTTGATAGCTCATTCTCGTTCCCAAAGCAGATGACTCTGGGTGCTATCAGGAATGATCAGTACATATACGAGATGGGAACTGAGGTTGCACGTCAGTTGGTGCGATTGGGTATCCACATGAATTTTGCTCCTGTAGCCGATATCAATAATAATCCATTGAACCCGGTCATCAATGCCCGCTCCTTTGGTGAGAACCGATTGCGGGTTGCCGAGAAATCATATTTCTACATGAAGGGTATGCAGGATGCCGGTATTATTGCGGTTTGTAAACATTTTCCGGGGCATGGTGACACTGACACTGATTCACACTATAGCTTGCCTATTATTGATAAGTCAAGATCTCTCATTGATTCAGTTGAGCTTTTCCCTTTCAGGTATTTAATTGAAAGAGGCATTAAGGGAATAATGGTTTCTCATCTTCGGGTACCGGCATTGGATACTGCTGTAAGATCGATTGCTACCTTATCAGAACCTATTCTTCAGGGTCTGCTTAGGAATGAGATGGGTTTTAAAGGTATGATCATCACTGATGGAATGGACATGAAAGGGCTGGTTGACTATTCTGATGTTGGCAATGTTGAGGCCGATGCCCTGAAAGCAGGCAATGATATCCTTCTTTTACCGGTGGATGCCCGTGCAGCCATTCGTAATATTTGCAATGCCATTGATAGGGGCTATATCACCCAAAAGCTGATAGATGAAAAATGCCGCCGCGTATTGACTTGGAAATACGAGAGTGGATTATCAAAAAAGCAGAATATTGAGTTGAAAGGATTGATTGATGATCTCAACACCTGGAATGCGCGCTTGATCACACTACGTTCAAATGAGCGGGCAATTACCATGGTAAAGAATGATTTGCGGCGCGTACCGGTCAGATATCCTGACACCTTGTCTATTGCCTCTATTGTCATTGGAGATACTAGTATTACTCCCTTCCAGCAGGTTCTGGCTAAGTATGCTCCTGTTACACATTTCAATCTGCCCGGCAATCCCACAAATGCCCAGAAGGATTCATTAAGCTGCCTCCTGGAGCCATTTAACCTTGTCATTGCCGGTTTTACCCGTTCAAGTGATTTACCTCAAAAGCGTTTCAATGTTACGGAATCGGCTGCAGCCTATATTGATTCATTGGCGGGAGAGAAGAGTGTAATTTTGAGCCTTTTTGCAAGCCCATATTCAATTGATTTCTTTAGAAACAGTGATCAGATTGAGAGTATCATAGTATCATATCAGGATAATGCATTGATGCAGGAGTTAACTGCCCAGGCAATTTTTGGTGGCAGAACCATTGATGGTCTGTTGCCGGTATCAGCTAATGCAATATTCAGGGCTGGTTGTGGTTTGGAAAGCAATGAAAAACTTCGGGTATCATTTGCCATGCCTGAGGAACTCATGATTACCTCAAATGATTTGAAGCCTATTGACAGTATAGTTACTGATGCTATCAGTAAGAAGGTATTCCCCGGTGCGCAGATAGTAGTAATTAAAGATGGCAGAGTGATCCTTAATAAGGCTTATGGTTCACATATCTACGATAGTAAAGTGCCACTAAGAACAGATGACTTGTTCGATCTCGCATCACTGACCAAGATTCTGGGAACAACCATGATGGCAATGAAGCTTAAAGATGATTTAGTAATAAATCCTGATAAGAAGTTGAGCTTTTATTACGATAAGCTTAAGAAATCAAACAAGAAGGACATCACTATCAAACAAATCATGGCTCATGAAGCCCGATTGCAGTCATTTATTCCTTTTTATGAAGGATTCAGCACTGATACCTCCCAACCTTTAAATGAGCTCCTTGCGCGACATTACAGTATTAATTACACACATAGGATTGCAGATAATCTCTATAGCAGAGAAGATCTGCCTGACATTATAATTGATTCAATTATTAAATCAGATCTGTTGGTCAAAAAAGGATACAAATACAGTGATCTGGGCTTTATTCTCCTGGCAAGGGCTTTTGAACAGCTGGTTGATCAGCCGTTCAGCCATTGGCTTAACCGAAATTTTTTCAATAGAATGGGATTGCCCACCATGGGATTCAATCCCCGCAACCGGTTTAGCCTGACCCGAATAGTGCCCACAGAACAAGACCGGACTTTTAGAAGGCAATTGATACATGGCGATGTGCACGATCAAACAGCAGCATTATTAGGTGGGGTAGCCGGTAATGCGGGTCTGTTCTCTGATGCTCTCGATGTTGGAATCTTAATGCAAATGCTTTTGCAAAACGGTAAATATGCCGGTGAAACCTACATAGATTCAACAACAGTGGCTGAATTTACAGCTGCCCAATTTCCCGGAAGGGGTAATAGGAGAGGAGCAGGCTTCGATAGACCTCCCCTGAACCCTGATGACCCTAGTCCGGCATGTAATTCAGTGTCTCCCTTAAGTTATGGCCATAGTGGATTTACCGGTACCTATGTATGGGTTGACCCTGCTGAACAGTTGGTGTATGTTTTTCTGAGTAACCGTGTGTATCCGGATGCCGCAAATTCGAAGATAACCCAAATGAATATTCGCACCAATATTCATGAAGTTATATACAAGGCTATCAGAAATAGTAAAAATTGAAAAATGTTGGATTTGGATGAACAGTAACATGAGTTAATTGTTCTTGGGTAACTTTTTGAATTCAACCGACAACTAATAAAATAGATATTATGGCAAACATTACATTGGGTGGCAATCCCATTCACACCATTGGTTCATTACCCGAAGTTGGAACTATGATTCCTGATTTTAAACTTGTTAAATCAGATCTAAGCGTCCTTACTTACAATGATTTAAAAGGCAAAAGGGTGATTTTTAACATTTTTCCAAGTCTTGATACATCTACTTGTGCTGCATCTGTAAGGCAGTTTAACGTAAAAGCTGCTTCTCTTGACAATACCGTGGTAGTTTGTGTATCAAAGGACCTCCCATTTGCACATAACCGTTTTTGTGTTGCTGAAGGCATAAAGAATGTAATAACCGGCTCAGCATTCAGGGATGACTCTTTTGGTAATGCTTTTGGCGTAACTATTGCTGATAGTGGTTTTCAGGGTTTATTATCACGTTCAGTTGTGGTAGTTGACGAGAAAGGTACTGTGATTTATACGGAGCAGGTTGCTGAAACAGCCAATGAGCCCGATTATGATACAGCTTTGAACGCTGTTGAATTAAAGCATCTTGCAAATTAAATTTCATGTATTGATATCTGAAATCAGATCAGCATTTTTTAACTACATCTAAAATAGAGGGACTGCATTAAACAGTCCCTTTTATTTTATGCATATTTGATGGTTAACTGTTGATGGTTGGCTTAATTAATAATACATGACGTAAAGGGAATATCATGGCTTTCAATCAACGCTTCTTCCCGATTTGAAATAACCTGATTCACTGGACATAAAAACTCCAATCAAAGGTAAATACACACTATTATAAAATTGGCAGTTCTACAATTTTAATAATGATGCCGACGTGTAAATTAAATTATCAAGGATTGTCAGCATGTATACACCCGGCAACAAATCAGAAATGTCAATTCCCATTTCCAGTGATTTGTAACTCCCTTGCCTTAGCATTCTACCGTTAACATCAGCCAGTCGGAAGGTTCCATCGTTCAATGAAGTATTGGATGATACACTGAAAGATCCCCTTACTGGGTTGGGTATTATTCGCAATCCGGAAGATTTACTATTCTTTTTAATGGAATTAGCTGTTTCAGGCTTGATCTCAATTATTTTATCATCACCGGGTTTAGGTGTACCCCTGCCATCACGGTTGCTGGTGGAGACAAATACTCTGCCATCGTTTGAAATGCACACATCCCTTAGACGCCCAAGCGTGTTATCATATACAGTGGTCGATCCGGTAATGGTCATTCCTGTTTCATCTAGGTGAAGGACAAGCAGTTTACCGGCTTTTAGAGAAGTGACAATAAGTGAATTGTTCCATTCCGGTATTAAATCATGGTTATAGTAAGCGATGCCGGCCAGCGCAAGGGTAGGAGTGTAAGTCTGAATCGGCTCGCGAACATTAAACTGTTCACAAAACACCAGTTCTTCAGGTGTATTGCATAATCCTCTGACATTAGGCCATCCATAATTTCTACCCATTTCAATGATATTGATCTCATCATCTGTGTCCGGTCCGTGTTCTGATGAATATAAGATACCTGCAGGTGAGAAATCAAGACCCTGTGCATTACGTGAACCCGATGCCCAAATGTAGCTGCCTGCTACCGGATTATCTGCCGGTACAGTGCCATCATCATTAATCCTTAGTATTTTCCCGCTAAGAGAATTGGGATCTTGTGCTGACGACATATTGCCGACATCACCAGTAGTCATGTATAATTTATCGTCAGGGCCAAAAATAAGCCTTGATCCATCATGGTAGGTATTGCCGGGTATATTGCTTATCAGTACCTGTTCATTGATCAATTGGTCCTGCTGATAGATGAATTTGCTGAGCCTCTCCTTTATTGAAGTTGATTCAAAATAGGTATAAACAAGATATACCCATGGAGTATTTGGGAAATCAGGATGCAAGGCCATACCAAGTAATCCTGACTCACCTTGCTGGGCTACGTCCAATTCCAGAAGAACTTGTATCTGACGGTTTTCAGGATTAATTCTTAACACATTTCCAGTTCTTTCCGTAACCCATATGTGATTATCGGGCGACCAAAGTATCTCCCAGGGTACTTCAAGTCCTTTGGCTATAATTGTAGTATCAAGTTGAGTCGGTCCGCCGCTATTCTGACTTTCAAGTCGTTTGTTGCAGCTTATCAGGAAGATTACGGTAATAATTCCAATCATCAACATAAGTCGTTTCATAGTATTGCCGCATTAAATGTTAAACTCGCACTATTTGAGCATATAGGCAGCCACGGAGTTATGAAAGAAAGTGGGTATATAAAGAATTCTTTCAGTCTGATCAAATTCAATATCGGCTGCGTTGATCTTAACCGAAGTAGTATTCAAAATAAGCTCTTTCTGTTTGCCCTGCTTTATGATGTGAACATGTCCCAACCAATCAGAGATCAAGTAAGAGCCGTCGCCAATACCTTCAATACCATCAATTGATCCGGTATCCTGAATGTATGCAGTCATTTTTTTTGATTTCAGGTCAAGCACAGCTACTTTGTTTGTCTGTCCGCATAGCAACCGACCTCTTTCATAGAATAATCCATTGGTTGGCCCATCAATTGAAACAGTCAAAACATTCAGATTGCCATTTGCAATTTCATAGATATTGTTTCCCTTACTATCTGAAATATAAATACTTCCATCGGCGCCAACTGCTATGTCATTCAGGTTGGATGCTTCCGGATGCGTATATCTTTTAATGATAGCTGCTGACTTTACATCTATTTCAACCACTTCATCAATATTGGTCACAAATAGCTTACCATCAAACAATCCCATTCCTTTTGGAGCGCTCAGGCCTTTTACCCATTGCGCATCTAGTATTTCACCATCTGTATTTAAGCGTGAAATATAGCCATTCCCATCTTTCTCCCAGGGATTTTCATTTATATTGGCCACATAAATAACTTTGCCAATGGGATCATATAGTACAGATTCAGTAGTCTTCAGTCCATCGGAGGTTTCCCAAAGTTTCTCCAGATTATCAGTTATGTATTTATCCTGAGCGGAAACGTTCATAACCGAAAGAGATATTCCCATTATAATTAAGAAAAATGACCGTATCATAAAGCAGATTTTAATATTTTAACACAAAGGTAACACCATAAAAGCTAAAAAAGTTCTCATAAGTATGTGATTCACTGTAAAGTATAAAATAATTAGAAGGGGTATGGTGCAAATCAAAAAAAAGCTATCTTTGCACCTCCTTACCGGCGGATATGGCGTAATTGGTAGCCGCGCCAGACTTAGGATCTGGTGCCGAGAGGCGTAGGAGTTCGAGTCTCCTTATCCGCACACTTTCCCAAATTTTTATTTCAAACCTTCAACTACATTGTGTTGTTGGTTGTTACTTTCAGCCTGTCCTTAAATACCTTCCTGAATTTATCAAGTTTTGGTGCAATAACAATAGTGCAGTAAGGTGCCCTTTTATTGTTGTTGAAATAGTTTTTATGATAATCCTCGGCAGGGTAGAAAGCCTTAAATTCAACAATCTCTGTAACAATGGGATTTTCATAAACGCCTGCAGCGTTGAGTTTTCTCTTGTATTGTTCGGCTATCTCCTTTTGCTGTTGATTATGGTAGAAGATAACTGACCTGTATTGTGTCCCAACATCAGCACCCTGGCGGTTCAGTGTAGTTGGGTCGTGCGATTGCCAGAATGCCTCCAATAATTCATCATACTTTAATATTTCAGGATTAAATATTATCTGGGCAACTTCAGCATGCCCGGTAGCTCCTGAGCTTACCTGCTCATACGTGGGGTTTGGCCTTTTGCCGCCCGAATAACCCGGTGTTACTTGCTCAACTCCCTTTAGTTGTTGAAATATTGCTTCAGTACACCAGAAGCAACCTGACCCAAGCGTAGCAGTTTCAAGTTTATCAGTGTTCATGTTCTTGTCGCTTTGCTGATTCTGTGATGAGAAATATACACCCGTAATCAGCAGTATTATTATTGTTGCTGTGTTTATTGTGTTTGTCATCATAGACTTTAAACATAATTCAAAGTCTCATGTTCAATGATTTTTGAGATCAAAACTCTCTGTATCTGTTAAATTTTCATAACCGGTAAATGATATTGCTGATAGAAATAAAGATCAACCCTCTATTGTGAAACCTTATAATAAGGTTGGTTTAGATTATGGGTTTAAGCGATATTTAAGCGTTGTTTAAGCGTTGTTTAAGCGATTAAAAAGGCTTAAACAACGTCTAAACATTGTTTGAATATTGTTTAAACAAAAAATAAAGATCGGTTGAACTACGATTCTTTTGATTATTACTATTTGCTCATGAAGAGATTTATTGTTAGAATTTCTAAAGGACTAATATTCTGATGTGCATTGGTTGCCAAAATGACAATATGAAAATGACTGATTTCATGTTTCTGCTTGGTTTATTTATTATTTTCGTGTCACAATAATTCGGGAGTACAATGAGGGAGTTTTTCCTAAAATCAATAACAGTCTTTCTTGTCGTTATACTCTCCTGCAGGGTATACGGGCAACTCAGTACAGGTGGTATACCACCCGGGTTTGGCCCTGAACCATCAAGGCAATCCATAGGTACTGTTTCATTTGATCCGCCCAACTATGCAGCCTTAAGGATGGAAGATGATTCACTTAGTTTCATGGGTGTTCCTGAAAGGATGGGAGTGATTTTACCTGCCGGCATCAACACCGCTAATGCAGGAACATGGACTGATACAGGTATAGAGGAGAGAATATGGCGCGTTAACTTCATGGTAAAGAATGCAACAGGGCTTGCCCTTTATTTCAAGGATTTCGAGATGGCTGAAGGTGACAGGTTGTTCGTTTATTCAGAGGACAGAACTCACCTTATAGGCGCTTTTACCAGGCTAAACAATCAGAATAATATGCTTTTTGCAACTGAAGTTGTTAAAGGTGAATCAATCATTCTTGAGTTTGTTGATAGCAAAAACAATGATGTAGAAAGTAAATTCACCATATCAGATATCCTGGTAGCTTATACACCTATGACATTTGAAATCAGCAGAAGCGTTGATAATAGTTTTGGTAATGAAACTTCCATTGAAAATCAGGCAGAGAATGCCATTCAGAATAATCGTGGACAAAATGCAATATTGGGTGATTCAGATGAATGTGAGGTGAATGTAAGTTGCTCTGAGGGCGACAACTGGCGTGATCAGATTAACGGTGTTGTCAGGATAATGATCAGGAACGGGCAAGCAGCTTATTGGTGTACAGGCTCCATAATGAATAACACTGCCCTTGATTTTACTCCCTATATTCTTACTGCTGATCATTGTGCATCATCAGGGGGGAGATATGCCACACCTGAAGACCTGTCGCAATGGGTATTTTATTTCAGGTATGATGCTGTTGCATGTAACGACGATAGTCCCTATGGTACCAGAAGTCTTACAGGTGCTGTGAAGCTAGCCAGCAGCACTCCACTGGGAAATGATGGTAGTGATTTTTATTTACTAAGGCTCAATGATGCCATTCCAAACAGTTATTCACCATACTTTCTTGGCTGGAATGCCCTTAATGAGCTAAGCAACAGTGGAGTTTGTTTGCATCATCCTGCAGGTGATGTGAAGAAAATAAGTACCTATGTTGACCCCCTGGAGTTTTCGCAGTGGGGCGATACCCCCGAAACTCATTTGATGGTTAGATGGGCAGAAACGCCCAATGGACATGGTGTTACAGAGGGCGGTTCATCAGGAGCACCTTTATTTAATGCTTCAAGGCTGATAATGGGTCAGTTGACAGGAGGTGAGTCTGATTGTACCAATCTTACCGGTGGTGACTATTTTGGAAGGATATTTTTTTCTTGGGATAAAAATGGGAACCATGATTCACTGAGGCTTAAACCCTGGCTTGATCCTATTAATTCAGGATTAAGGGTGCTTAACGGCAGCTACAATACCAAAGTTGCCATAGGCCAGTTTGTGGCCGACCAGACTGTGGTTCCGGTAGGAACTTATATTAATTATAGTGATTTGAGTATCAATAATCCTTTAACCTGGCAATGGCATTTTGAAGGAGGCAATCCGAGCTCTTCTGATCGACAGAACCCCGGAGAAGTTTATTATGATAAGCTGGGTACTTATGATGTGCTTTTAGTAGTGAGCAATGATTGGGGTGAGGATAGTGTATTGCTGGAAAATTACATTAAAGTGGTACCGGTTGTATATCCAAACCCTACTCGCAATAATGTAATTGTGCTGTTTGGCAACTCACAGGAGGAGCATTCTATAAGAATAGTAAATTCTATGGGACAACAAATAGCAGCATTTAAAGCTCCCGGTTCAGAAGGTCAATTTGAATTCTCCTTCCAGAATTATCCGGCCGGATTATATCTGGTAGGAATCAAAGCGGGTGATCATGAAGAATATCATAAGATACTCTACTCTCCTAAATAAGTTATTATTGCTAATAATAACTTATAGTTTCATTGATTACATCAGTAAACAGTTGTTTCAGCGAGAGACCTATTGATGCAGCCTGTTTAGGAACAATACTTGCTTCTGAGAGGCCTGGTATGGTATTGGCTTCAAGAAAATAAAACTCCCTTTCCTTTCTGGGTGTTTCTGGTGTAAGAATATAGTCGAACCGCACAATACCCCTGCAATTTAGCCGGCGATAAAGTTCAAGAGATATCTCTTTGCATTGTACTGTTAACTTATTGTTGATGCGGGCAGGAGTTATTTCATCAGAATACCCCTGTGTATATTTTGCCTGATAATCAAAGAATTCGTTGGCACTTACTATTTCAGTAAGCGGCAATACTACAGGCGTTTGGTCTTTCTCATAAATGCCACAGGTAACTTCAATACCTGCAATATATTCCTGCACCAGGACTTCATCGTCTTCAGCGAATGCCATGTCAAGTGCCGGTTGAAGTTCCTCAAGGTTATGTACTTTTGAAATGCCAACACTTGATCCGTTGCAATTGGGTTTTACAAAACAAGGCAGGCCGGTATAATCAAGTATAAGCTTATGATCTATTTTATCACGGCGGTGAATGTAAAGTGTCTTGGCAACATGGTAACCCCATGAACCAATCAATTCATTTGAGAAGTATTTGTTGAAGGTAACGGCCGAGGTTGTGCGCCCGCATGTATTGTATGGTATG
Source organism: uncultured Bacteroidales bacterium (assembly GCA_937894795.1). Lineage (GTDB taxonomy): Bacteria > Bacteroidota > Bacteroidia > Bacteroidales > Lentimicrobiaceae > Lentimicrobium. Next base: position 6,294 of record CALCQV010000023.1, on the reverse strand, counting down.
CCCATGATATCAAGGTATCCCTGCAGTTTGCCATCTTCACCCGGTGTACCATGAATGCCAATAAATGCAGCATCAAATTTGATCTTTTCATTTTTGAGTGTAAGGCTGAAATCATTTTTATCAATATCAATCAACTTACTTCCATCATGGTAGGTCCACCTGTCTATTGATATGTTTATCTGGTAAACATTAAAGAGCTCAGAATCAATGTTTGCGGCAACTACTTTGCCGCTGCTTACTGATACATCGTATTCCTTTGAATAACCTCCCGTTAATAGGGCAATATTCTTTTTAGTCATAGCCGGGTGTTTTTTAGTGGTGCAAAAATAATAGAAAAAGCAGGAACTGTTGGTGGTTATTATACCCCTTTTAAATTTATGTATATTTGCATTTGCAACAATAAACATTGCCCAATGAGAGTTTATTGTACACGCTTTATTGGATTTGGGCATATAGCACAATGTTAACTTAGGAATCCTGCAACCATTGGGACATGAATTTTATTGAATTTATCAAGACTAAAGTATTTGTCCGGCATTTTATTCTTTCAGTTGTAATATCGGCACTATTAATATCAGTAATTCTGATATTGTTAAAGGGTTATACGCATCATGGTGAATCGTATAAGGTACCCTCATTGTTGGGGCTAACACCAGAGCAAATACAGGAGCTTACAACCATTGATAATTTTGAAGTTCAGATAATTGACTCCGTATTCGATTCACGCCAGAAAAAGGGAACGGTCATTATACAGGAGCCTGCACCCGGTTCAATGGTGAAGAAGGACAGAAAAATCTACTTAACCATGGTTGCTTTGATGCCTGAACAGGTAAATATGCCAAATCTGGTTGACCTGACTTTAAGGCAAGCCAAGGCTACTATTGAAACCTATGGATTGCGTTTGGGCCAAGTGAATTATGTGCCTGATATTGCGGCCAATGCTGTATTAGGACAGTATTATAAAGGAAAACCTATTGAACCCGGACATGAACTGCTTAAAAAATCAATTATTGATTTAAAGGTGGGCAAGGAAACAGGATCAGGGCAATATCAGGTCCCGTTCCTTATTGGTAAAACAAGGACTGAAGCTGAATTACTGTTGCATAGATATTACTTTGTGATTGGTGATGAGACTTTTGAGGATGGTGCGGTAGCTGAAACTGCTAAAGTATACTCCCAATCTCCCTCGGCTGATCAGAATGAATTCTATACAGCCGGTCAACCGGTTAATCTGGTGTATAGAGACCCTGATAAATTTAATTTTGAGGAGTACCTTGAACAATTGAATGCCCTTGATGAAAGTCAGGACATTGAGTAAACGATTTATTTTCAATAATGTTAAGCTTAAAGACACGAACATATACAAGATGAGAATATCCTTTCTTACGTTGATCATAGCTTTGGTATTCCAGAACCTCTCTGCTCAGGAAAGACTTTCAGGATTGGTAGCAAATCCTGCCGTTAAAAATGCGTCAGTTAAATATCAGTCGAATCGTCAGTTGCTGCAACGCGTTCAGTTGCCATTCTTTGATGATTTCAGCAATACCGGAAGTGTTTTCCCCGCAGAAAGTCATTGGACGGATAACTATGTTTACATAAACGATGATTATCCTGTAAATGCGCCAACTATTGGAGTTGCAACTTTTGATGCCATTGACAATTTCGGCCATTTATACAGCCATGCCAGTCCTTTTCCCTTTACAGCTGATACACTGACCTCTGTTGAAATACGACTTGATTCTGTTTTTGCTACAAACAATAGAATAATGACCAGGGGGGACTCACTCTATTTCAGTTTCTTCTATCAACCGCAAGGTTTTGGGAACGCTCCTGCTGAAATAGACTCATTGATACTTGAGTTCCTTGCACCCGATGAGGATTTGGTTATTATTATTCCAGCCGATACCGTTATTACAGGAACCGATACTTTGTATTATCCGGCCGACACCACAGTTTACGAAAACTGGATTCGTGTTTGGAGCTCGGCAGGTACAAGTCTGGAGTCCTTTTATAGTCAAGACAGTTTATGGTTTAAACAAGTAATGGTGCCCATTTCTGACAGTGCGCGGTACTATAAGCCTGATTTTAGATTTCGCTTTATTAATATTGCCAGTCTTGCCGATGCCATACTGCCTGACTGGCAAAGTAACGGTGACCAGTGGAATATAGATTATATTTATTTGAATCTTGACAGGTCTGTGTTAGATACTTCGCACCCCGATGTTGCATTTGCTGCCAAGGCTCCTAATATGTTGAGCAGGTATACATCCATGCCTTATGATCAGTATCGTAAAAAGTTTGTAACAGAGATGGCCGGTGATCTTAATATTTATATCACCAATTTGGATGATATTAGTTACAATGCTTCATACAGATATGAAGTGCTTGATGATAATGGCTCATTTGTTCACGCATACAGCGGTGGTAATTACTTTGTAGCGCCCTATGCAACCAGTGGATATGTTACCGAACCTGCATTTGCCAATCCACCAATTGGTTTTCAGTTCCCAATCAGCAATCCGGAGCCTGTTTCGTTTACTACGGTTCATATATTGAATACTGAGGCAAACCTCGGTTTTCGCAGAAATGATACCATCAAACAGACTCAGATATTCAGCAATTACCTGTCGTATGATGATGGCACAGCTGAAGCAGGATATGGTATAACCCCTACCGGTGCTCAGGTGGCATACAAATTCCAGCTGAATAAGAATGATTCATTGTTTGGTGTCAATATGTTCTTTAATGAAACACTCAGTCATGGGAATGTCAATGAATTCTATTTAAATGTTTGGAGTGATTACTTTGGTCAGCCGGGCGAGCTTATTTATTCCAAATTTGGACATAAACCCGTTATTACAGATAGTTTGAATAAATTCTTTTATTACCCTCTCGATAGTGCAATAATGATTGAACCGGGCAGCTTTCCTAATCTGATTTTTTACGTAGGGTGGGAGCAGGCTTCCGACAATATACTGAATATTGGTTATGATAAGAATTCTGATGCTTCAGAACACATCTTCTGGAGAACCTTCAACAATTGGAGCAACAGCTTGTATAAAGGGGCTCTCATGCTTAGGCCGATAATTGGGAAAGAGAAAGTGCTGGCAATTGACGAAACACCGGCAAAAAGCAGGTTTTCACTTTATCCTAATCCGGTTTCTGATGACATTGTCAAACTGAAAACTGATATCACACCTTCAGAATTCAATAATTATACGGTAAGGCTCAGCTCATCTGACGGGAGAACTGTTAAGCAGGTTCCATTCAATCAGACTATTGATTTAAAGGGTATTCCGGCAGGATTTTACATTGTACGGATATTGTATCAAGATAGAGTCGTTGCTGCCGAGAAGTTAATTATAAACCGTTGATGGAGGAAGAATTAATTCCTTTGGAAGAGGAGCATGAATCGCCCGACTTACTCGATGATGAGAGTGAAGAGACTGAACTCTACGAACATCACCGGATAATAGCCGACAGAGGCCAGGGCTTACTGAGGATTGACAAGTTCCTCATGTCGCGGATTGAGAACGCCTCACGTAATAAGATTCAGCAAGCAGCCAAAGCAGGCAACATACTGGTCAATGACAAGCCTGTAAAGCAAAATTATCGAATTAAACCTCTTGATGTTGTGTCGGTGGTAATGACCCATCCGCCCAGAATCAATGAGCTTCTGCCACAACAAATACCCATAGACATTGTATATGAAGACGACCATCTGCTAGTCATCAATAAAGAAGCAGGCATGGTGGTACACCCGGGCCATGGCAACTGGAACGGGACTCTTGTAAATGCGCTGCTATGGCATTTTGAAAATAATGGAAGTAAGGGATTAAATCCGCTATTGGTTCACAGAATTGATAAAGATACTTCAGGCATTTTGCTCGTTGCCAAAACTGAAGAAGCGCAGACAAGGCTGGCTCGGAATTTCTTTGACCACACTATTGATCGCACTTATCAGGCCATTGTGTGGGGAGTGCCAAAGGAAGATGTAGGAACAATTACAGGACATATTGGACGCAATCTGTCAAATCGACTTATCATGGCGGTTTTCCCGGAAGGAGAACACGGAAAGCATGCCGTTACCCATTATAAGGTGTTGGAAAATCTGGGTTATATTAGTTTGATAGAATGTAAGCTTGAAACAGGAAGAACGCATCAGATCAGAGCTCACATGAAATACCTTGGCCATCCACTGTTCAATGATGAGAGATATGGTGGCAATAGAATACTTAGAGGTACAACTTCAGGTAGTTATAAGAAATTTGTTGAAGAAAGCTTTATCCTTCTGCCTCGGCAGGCATTGCACGCCAAATCTTTGGGGTTTGTTCACCCAATAACCGGAAAGCCTATGTTCTTTGATTCATCACTACCTGCTGACATGGCTGGCGTAGTTAAGAAATGGCAGGAATACACAAAGAGTCGTTTTTAGGCTTTCAAATTTTTGGGCAAGGATTACCCGATTACTTTACATATTAACTACTTTTGCAAAGTTCTCAATAAGGGGATTTGAAAAAGATCTGCGCTATATTCCTGTTATTCTCACTATGCTTCAATGGCACAGTGTATTATATCATTCATAAACAGCTGCAAAAGCAGATACGAAAAGAGATAAAAGCAAAGATAAAGCAGCAGGTACCGCAGGATGAACTCGTTTCAATAATGCATTCGCCTGAAAATGCAGGCGAATTCTACTGGATTCATAGCAGGGAGTTCAGATACAAAGGCACTATGTATGATATCGTATCAGTGAAACAGGTGTCTGAAACAATTCTGATTTATAATTGTGTAACCGACCATCAGGAAACACTGTTATTCAAGAATCTGGGAAAGTATGTCAACAATACTATGAATGCTAATCCCGCTAATTCAAGGGCAAACAATCTGTTGTCCAATTTCTTCAGCAGTATGTATCCGCCTGTAATTAATAGCCGGTTGCTGATTCTTGATGCAAAAGAAATTAGCTGGATAATTCAAACTTCAAGATATCAATCACCTTACCTGCAGGTATCGTCACTACCCCCTAAAGCCTGAACATTAAAAAGCACTTTGATTTTATTAAATCGTCAATGAAGGCATGGTTTGTGTGGGAAACCTTTACATTTCATATGCTCTCTTCATGCTGATTTGATATATCTGAATTTTTAATGACCGAATAATAATTCAAAAAATGAAATACAAAATACTACTATTAACACTAATTAATCTAATGGCGGTGAGCCTGTATGGTCAAAAGATCACAATAATAGACAATGTAACCGCTCAACCTATTTCAAATGTTGCCATTTATAAAGTCAATTCCACCCTGTCGACCATCACAAATCCCAGGGGAGTTGCTGATATAAGCATCTTCAAGGGAGAAGACAGCATACACATAAAGCACATAAGCTATGATTTTCGTGTGATGAGTTATAAAGAGATGGCAGCTGAAAAAGTAATGGTGCTCGAACCTAGCAATATTTCACTTGATGAGGTCATAATCTCGGCCAATAGGTGGGAACAGCAATACAGGGAGGTCCCTTACAAGATAGAGAAAATGACACAGCGTGAAATACTGTTCTCAAATCCGCAAACATCGGCTGATCTATTAGCTGCGGGCGGATACGCATATATACAGAAGAGCCAGATGGCAGGTGGATCCCCTATATTAAGAGGATTTGCTACCAATCGGGTATTGCTTGTTGTTGATGGAGTGCGAATGAATAATGCAATCTTCAGGACAGGTAATCTGCAGAATGTAATTTCCATTGACGCCTTATCTATCCAGAGCAACGAAATCCTATTTGGGCCCGGAGCCGTAATGTATGGTAGTGATGCTATTGGCGGAGTGATGGACTTTCATACCTTGGAACCAACCTTCTCAGGTAATGAAAAATCATTGGTCACCGGTAGTGCTGTAGGTAGATTCAGCTCAGCAAATATGGAAAAGACCGGACACATCGACTTCAACATCGGGCTTCAGAAATGGGCCTTCAGAACTTCCGTTTCTTTCTCTGACTATGATGACATGAAAGCCGGAAAGAATGGAAATGACTATTTCCTCCGACCGGTATATCAAACAACGATCAAAGGCAGGGATACAACTCTGATAAACTCTGATCCTTCCAAACAGATATCCTCAGGGTATAGTCAAACAAATATCCTGCAAAGGATAAAGTTCAATCCCAAAAAGGGAGTTGATTTGGATTACGGTTTCTACTATTCAGAAACCTCTGATGCTCCAAGGTATGACAGACTTTATCTGACCAATGACGATGGGAATTTGACCAATGCCCAGTGGTATTATGGACC
>CALCQV010000022.1 GCA_937894795.1 uncultured Bacteroidales bacterium | reverse complement strand
AACCTGCAAAAACTATTGAATGTATTGCCCCTATACGGGCGCAGGCAAGCATAGCAACTACCAATTCAGGTACCATTGGAAGGTATATACCCACCCGGTCGCCTTTCTTAATACCCTGACTTGTCAACACATTGGCAAATTTCTTTACTTCGATAAACAATTCATTGTATGATATACTCTTACTTGTCTCATTGGGATCATTAGGTTCCCATACTATTGCGGCCTGTTTACCACGAAAGAAGATGTATCTTTCAAAGATATTCTCAGTGATATTCAATTTTGCACCCTCAAACCACTTAATATGTCCGCGACCAAAATCCCAGTCGAGTACATTGTCCCATTTTTTACGCCAGAAAAAGCTTTCGGCAATATTTGACCAGAAACCGATGGGATTAGTTACACTTTTCTGATATTCAAAGATATACCCTCCAAGAGTTGATATTTTTGGAACCATAATACATGTATATTGAAATGAATGAATTATAGAAGAGGATGCACTGCCTCTCATACGTAACAATCACCAGGCAAAATAAATTTATGGCAAGCTGTATTTTTTTTCTATCAGGTCAATATGCAGGAGGAAGTGAATATAAAAAAAGAACCACCTAATTAGTGAGTGGTTCTTTATCGACTTGTTGACCTACCAGGGGTCGAACCTGGACTCTTCTGATCCAGAATCAGACGTGTTGCCAGTTACACCATAGGTCAGTAACGAGATGCAAAATTACACAAATGTTTGCTTACTGTGCAAACATTTTGGCAATTATTTATTAATAATTTTCTTAGTAATGCGCTATTCATGGTAACAGGTCTCTGTTACTTATTGATTTTTGCCCAGGAATCCTTTAAAGCAACCGTCCGGTTAAATACCAATTTACCTGCAGTGCTCTCAGAATCAGTGCAAAAATATCCTAATCGTTCAAATTGAAATTTATCAAGAGGTTTGGTTCCTTCAATAGAAGGTTCAACAAAACCCTTCATTATTTTTAATGAATCAGGATTTAAGTTAGTTTTATAATCAACACCTTCTTCAACATCTTCAGGATCTTCACTCATAAACAGCCGATCATACAACCTGATTTCAGCTTCGAGTGCATGTTTGGCAGAAACCCAGTGAAGGGTACCTTTAACTTTTCTATTGCTCTGGTCGCGACCTGAAAGAGTTTCTGGATCATGAGTGCAATGGATTTCAGTGATATCGCCTGTTATAGGATCCTTTATAAAGCTTTCACATTTAATGATGTATGCATATTTCAATCTAACTTCTTTACCAGGTGCCAAGCGGAAGAATTTACTGGAAGGTTCTTCCATAAAGTCCTCACGCTCAATATAAAGTTCTTTGCTGAATGGCACTTTACGGGTACCCGAATCAGGATCCTCGGGATTATTTATAGCATTCATCTCTTCAACCTGTCCTTCAGGATAATTGGTAATCACCAGTTTAACAGGATTAATAACCCCCATCTTTCTAAGGGCTTTTTTATTCAGGTCCTCACGTATGCAATATTCAAGCAGACTAACATCAATAACATTATCGCGCTTAGCAACGCCTATAATATCTGAGAAATTCCGAATGGATTCAGGAGTATAACCTCTTCTGCGTAAACCACCGATGGTTGGCATTCGTGGATCATCCCAACCGCTTACATAACCGCTCTTCACCAGTTCCAGTAGCTTTCGCTTGCTCATCACTGTGTATGTTACATTTAGACGGGCAAATTCAATTTGTTGGGGTGCAAAGATTTCAAGTTCCTTGATAAACCAGTCGTAAAGAGGCCTATGGACTTCAAATTCCAAAGTACATATACTGTGTGTTATCCCTTCAATGGAATCACACTGTCCATGGGCAAAGTCATACATTGGATAGATACACCAGGTATCACCCGTACGATGGTGATGTCCAAAGATAATACGGTACATTATGGGATCACGCATATGCATATTGGGTGAAGCCATATCTATTTTAGCTCTTAGGACCTTTGAACCTTCAGTGAATTCACCTTTACGCATACGACGGAAAAGGTCGAGGTTTTCTTCAATAGATCGGTTTCTATATGGACTTTCAGTGCCCGGTCGGGTAGGAGTACCCTTTTGTTCAGCTATCTGCTCAGCTGTCAGATCACAAACATAAGCCATGCCTTTCATGATGAGTTTTTCGGCAAACTGGTATATCTGCTCGAAATAATCAGAAGCGAAAAACTCCCTCTCCTCCCAGTCAAAGCCTAACCAATGAACATCTTCACGTATTGAATCAACGTATTCCACATCTTCCTTTGTTGGATTTGTGTCATCAAAGCGCAGATTACATTTGCCATTGTATTTGGCTGCAGTTCCAAAGTTAAGGCATATCGATTTGGCATGTCCTATATGTAGATATCCATTTGGTTCAGGCGGGAATCGTGTGTGGACTCTTGATTCATGTTTGCCATTACGTATATCCTCTTCAATAATTGCGTGAATGAAGTTGACAGGAGCCTTGACTTCGTTGTCCGGTTTGTTTTCAGTCATATAACCAACTATTCTGTTAAAAATTTTAAGAGTGCAAAATTAATCATTATTCGGCTGCTCTGAATAAAATTACTAAATGTGACAATCATGTAACATAATGCAAGTATATAGAGCATTGTGACATTTAGTATATCACATCCAATAGTCGCCAGATAGCTTTCAATTATTGCATAAGACAGTCTAAATGCCTATTAAAAAGGATATTAGCTCAACAAGTTAGGAGTATCCAACATTTAATTCTTACCTTTGAACCGTGAGAGATTTATTAAGAAACCGAGATATTTTTATGTGGTTATCGGGATTCAGGTGACACGTTATCTATTAATTATTATTTATAATGCTTACAGATATTTATAAGAAGGATATTGAGCAACTCTATACTACTCCTATTGTTCAACAGACAACCTTCTGGTCGGTGGTCAAGAAGAAGCTGGGTGCTACCACCATTGCCATCAATTTCAAGTCGAAAGATTCTTTTCTCTATAATGGAATAAGTCAGGATTCAATAATTGTATCTGATCTCCTTGTAATCCTACAGCAGATTGATAGATATCATTCAATAGCTTATGTGCCTTATGGCCCCGAATTGCAACCCGAAGATGAATTTCAGGGGCTATTTCTCGAAGAACTATCTGAAAGTATCCGACCATTTCTTGGCAAGGATTGTATCATGATAAGATACGACCTATGCTGGGAATCATATTGGGCTAAAGAAAAGGATTTTTATGATATAGATGGTTATTGGAAAGGAGAACCCGAAATTTCAAGTCAGGAGTTAAGGTTTAATTTTAATACTTTTAACTGGAATTTCAGGAAAGCCTTCACTAATGTTCTGCCTACCAATACTGTATATATCAATTTAAAAAATGACCAGGACGATATTCTGAAAAGGATGAAACCTAAAACCAGATATAATATTGGGCTTGCTGACAGAAAGGGAGTTACAGTGAGGGATGCCGGTATGGAAAGCATTGATATCTGGTATAAGCTTTATAAAGAAACAGCGCAAAGGAACAACCTGTTCCTAAATGATATCAAGTATTTTAAAGCAGTTTTAGCTGCCAATGGGCATAATTCACAGTCGCCTACTGATGTAATGTTACTGGTTGCCGAATACGAGAATCAACCACTTGCTGCAATGTTTCTTATCATTACCGGAAACAGGGGGTCTTATTTATATGGGGCGTCATCATCCGAGCATAGGAACCTAATGGCCACTTATGCTTTGCAGTGGGAAGCAATAAAGATATCAAAGTCCAAGGGATGTACTGAATATGATATGTTTGGAATATCACCACGGCCTGATCCATTGCATCCGCTGTATGGCTTGTATAAGTTTAAAATTGGTTTCGGTGGAGAAATGTACCATAGTTTAGGATGTTGGGATTATCCGCTTGAGGCTGAAAAATATATCCTGTTCAGAGCAACAGAATTGAAGAGCCCGCGATATCATTTGAATTAATCAGATCCCTTAGTTTAAGAAATCAGAAACTTGTGCTGAATCAAATGAAAATGCGAATAGAATCAAATTAGAACGAGAGCAGATTCAGCCAACAAACCGGTGTGGTGTTAATTAGAGCCAAAGATGTTCAATTAGGATTCTAAGTCCTATGAACAATAATACCACTCCGCCAAGCATCTCCATACGTTTTCCAAAGCGGTTACCCACTTTCTTGCCAAATAGGATACCCAGCATTGAAACTATAAAAGTAATGGTGCCTATTATCAATATAGGAATTAGTATTTTCCTCCAAATGGAAACATCTGAGCTCTGAACAAAAGCAAGGCTCATACCAACAATCAGAGCGTCGATACTGGTTGCCAAGGACATGGCGACAAGCACTTTGGCTTCCAAAGGGTTGGTGCTGGTGCGATCCTCTTCCTTCTTGGTACTTTCCCAAATCATTTTTAATCCAAGAAAGGCAAGCAGAATAAAAGCCACCCAATGGTCGACGGGCTTTACATATTCCTGAAAACCAAATCCTGCCAGCCATCCAATCAGTGGCATTAATCCCTGGAAGAATGCAAGTGAAAATGCAATGATAATAGCTTTTTTGAAACGTATTTCGGGTAATATGAGGCCACTGCTCACTGAGACGGCAAAAGAGTCCATTGATAACTAAAGGATCTTGATTGATTTTGCAATTAGAACGATACTTACAAAATCTATCAAGATCCTTTATTTAACAAGCTGCAAAAATATTGAAATTAGAATCAATGAGGAAGTTGCAGGTAATTAATTATTACGGAACGCCTCATTCACGGAAATACAAAATAAGGAGGTATTAATCATGAATTATGATTTTTGCTATTTCATCCCGCATTTCCAAAAATACCGGTCTAAGTGAGCTGTTCCCATCGGTACCATAGTTTACAATGAGCGACATTATTGTGTTGTGTTCAGGAAAATAAAAGAGGTCAGCACTATAGCTCAAATCCCTGCCGCGATGTCCATAAGCGTAATCATGGGCAGGGTCACCAATGTCAATAAAATCCTTGAAACACGCCACACCTAATTGTTTTCTTGACTCAATATCGGGGTGGAAAGTCAGCATTTCATCAAGCGAGGCTTGATTGAGCAATGTTTTCTGAACGAAAAGGGCATCTGCATATACGTACATATCCCACACCGTTGAATAAACACCTCCATAGCCATTGCCACTACCGGTATTCCATTGGGTCAGATTCTCCAGATTACCATTGTTATACAGATCAAAATAGCCCTGTGCAATTCCTGTCTCAGGTAATGGATCGTGCCAGTAATAGTAAGTATCAGTAAGACCTAATAGATCAATAATTTCAGTATGAAGTGTTTCTGCATGTGGTACACCGGTAGCTGCTTCAACTATCATGCTCAGAAGTAGGTAATTAGTATTGGAGTAGCCGGCAGTATCAGTGGGATTGAATTCAAAAGCGGCATCTTTATTATAGACATACTCTAGCAGATCATCGGCAGTCCATTTCTTTGACGGATCATTGAGTACCTGAAGGTAAAAACCGTTATCGTCAATAACATCATACAGTCCTGCGGTATGGTTAAGCAAGTTTCTTACGGTAAGTGGTTTATTTCCATTGCTGATCTTATTGAGTATATTTTCAGGTATATATTTACTCACAGGGTCATTCAATGACAATACTCCTTTTTCTTGTAACCGGAGTATAGCAGTTCCCAGCATCATCATAGTAACACTGGCGATTTTGGAAATATGACACGGTTGCATTGGGATTTCATCGGCTATATCAGCCTTTCCCGCCGATCCAATATAAAAGCCGTTATCATCTTTAATCAGCAGACTAACTCCCGGCAGACCATAACTAACATATTTCTCAATAAGTACCTGATAATAATTACTTTTTGGATTGACTTTATATATTGATTCAACATCCAATGGGCAGTTGAGCATTGAAGGCTTTTTTATTTCGTCCTTCCTGCAACCCTGAAATAAAATGATAATAATAATAAGACCTATGATTCTGGACATGGTAGTCTTGTTGGGGCCGGCGATTGACCGTTTTCCTGTTTTTTAAATAAAGTGAACTGCATACCGACTGACAGTATGCCATTTGGAAGAAGAGGGACATAGCTCTTTACAAAAGGCATTTGCAGTCTAAAATCATAATTGATGAAAAAACGCCGGATATTGTATCTATATCCTGCATCATAACCTATTCCAACACCGGCTCCTGTAATAAAATACCCTCTGAAAGGAGCGTAAGCCGTTATCCACATTCCATCTCTCCTTATAAACTTCTCAGTAAATAGCTGGGCATGCATATACCCCAGATGCAATGAGACTTCAGCGGTGAATTTCTTTATATACTTCCTATAACCAGCATGGGTAGTGAGTGAAAATGCGTGATTAACATACCTATGGTTGAACCAGCTAAGCCCTATATTTTGAAACCACTTACCTGTATATACCTCCCGCCCTCCAAGGCTAAAAGTGTTGGTATTTTGAAACATTGGACTCCGGGTGGTTTCACGCCAACCAAATTCATAATTAGCAGCTATACCAGGATGAATGGGTTGATTGAAAACGGCTGTTAATGACGCCGGTGGCAGCAAGGTTGCATTGTTAAAAACGCTGAGTGAGAATGGTTTGGATTTCCATGATTGAGCATGAACGCACCAGGGTAATAGTAAAAATACAAGCCAGATTCTGTGTTTCATTTAATAAACGGTATTAAGGTTACTAGCTGGCTTAAGGGTCTATAGTTATTCTATTTTGACTGAAAATAAACTTCAATTGAAGATGCTCAAGTCAATCACACCAAAGATAGATAAATTTACTTTTATAAACACTGTGTAGAACAATTTCACAAAGTGTTGACCACCTTGTTATTGTGAATGTCTTGATATTCAATAGGCTAGTTATAATGGTATGACATTTGTTCAATTGCTTGAGTGGTTAATTGATAGTGGTGTATTATATAAAATCCGGAATTGAAGCTGCTGCCCCCCAGCTCAGTTTCCGGATTTTTTTAGTAGTTGATAATTTATATAACTCATCTGGATAGAATCAACATATAGATGTTTCCATTGTTCTACCATAAGCGTACAGAAATATTGCATAACACCAGGGAGAACATTATATTTGATAAACGAATTTATGATTAAGGGTGCCATAATTGTTAAATTGAAGTTATACATTTAAAACCATTGCAAGATGCAAACTATACTTGGTGCCGGTGGAGCCATCGGTAAAGAAACAGCCAAAGCACTAGCTAACTATACCAATGAAATAAGACTTGTTAGTCGTAATCCTGAAAAGGTTAATGAGGGTGACCAACTATTCAAGGCTAATCTGCTTAATAAAGAGGAAGTGCTGAAAGCTGTGAAGGGATCGAGCATAGTATATCTAACAGCTGGACTTGCCTATAAGAAAGAGGTGTGGAGACAGGAATGGCCAATAATAATGCAGAATGTTATTGAAGCCTGCATGATGAATGATGCAAAGTTGGTATTTTTTGATAACATGTATATGTATGATCCGAACCATCTAAACCACATGACAGAAGAGACACCGGTGAATCCAATCAGCGAGAAAGGGAAGGTGAGGGCAGATCTTAATAAAATGATTTTTACACAGGTTGAAAAAGGGTATCTTAAAGCACTAATAGCCAGATGTGCTGACTATTATGGACCCGGTGATATAAACACAAGTATGCTTTATCAAACGGTAATCAACCCACTGAGTAATGGAAAGAAAGCAAATTGGATGGGTTCTGCTCACTTTAAACATTCATTTACTTATACCCCTGACGCAGGCAAAGCAACAGCCCTTTTGGGCAATACTCCTGATGCTTACAACCAGATATGGCACCTGCCGACTGATAATGAAACACTTATCGGAAAGCAATGGATTGAGGCATTTGCTAAAGGAATGGGAGTAAAACCTTCTTTTCAAAACGTTCCCAAATACCTTGTTCGAGCTATGGGATTATTTATGCCTATTATGAAGGAGATGGTGGAAATGTTCTATCAATATGATCGGGATTATGTGTTCGATAGCAGCAAATTCGAAAATAAATTCGGCGTGAAAGCTACTCCCTATGAAGTAGGAATCAGCATAATAACGAGGAAAATGAGTGCCTGAGAAATTTCAATATTTACCCATTATTTGGTTTTAATACATGCCGGGAACCCTTCAAATTAAAGGCAAACATACCACATTGTAAACATAGTCAACAGATTAACTTACCATGTAATAAACTCACATTGGATTAGAAAGAATGAAAGAACTAAGTCTACTGCGTGAAAATATTATTGGGTGCACTATGAATAAAATTTTGCTACTATCATCTATCATCATAATTAATGGGGGAGAGGATTAAAAATCATAAGATTTTAGGATTGTACAGCCCCTTCAACTGATGTTACTTTGCAGACATTATTAACTATAATTCTGCAAATCAATGAAATCAAGTTTTATACTTTCCATACTGCTTCTTTTTTCTGCCTGCTACATCAATGCTCAGGATACGCCTATTTTTAATAGTGTTGAAAAAATGCTAAATGATGATGGCAAACTTGGCATAGGTGGTTATGGTGAAGTTCATTATAATCAACCACTTTCGTCGGATTTGAAGGAGACAGGTGCTGTTGATCTTCATAGGATGGTTATGTTTCTGGGATATAACTTCACAAAGAACACACAGTTTATTAGTGAAATAGAGTTTGAATATGCAAAGGAATTGTGGATTGAACAAGCATTCCTGCAACATAAAATCGCAAAGTTTATTAATCTCAGAGCAGGGTTAATGTTGGTTCCTATGGGTATTATCAATGAATACCATGAGCCAGTAACCTTTAACGGTGTTGAACGCCCTATTATTGATAATAAGATTTCACTTAGCACTTGGCGTGAAATTGGTGCAGGATTTTCAGGTAATGTTTTACCGGTATCCCTTAAATATCAACTTTATGTGATGAACGGATTGAATGGTTATGACTCAAAAGGTCTATTTACCGGAGCAGCCGGATTAAGGGAAGGGCGTCAAAAGGGATCAAAGGCATATATTCATTCTCCGAGCTTTTCCGGAAAGATTGAATATTACGGAATAAAAAGTTTGAATATTGGTATATCGGGCTACACCGGAAAATCTCAAAGTAAGCTTTTTAATAAGTTGCATGAAGACAGTACCCAGATGATAGCACGAGCTGACTCCTCAGTAATTGGCATATCCATGCTTGGTGTTGATGCGCGCTATCAATTCAATGCTTTGGAATTACGAGGACAATTTTATGTCAATTCGTTCTCCAACACACTTGAATACAATAAATTCACTTCAGTTAACGGAAAGAATAATGATTTGGGCAAATCTATGATAGGATATTATGTAGAAGCCGGTTATAATATCTTCAGGCATATTAAAGAAACAACTCAACAATTGGTGCCTTTTGTGCGCTATGAATATTACAATACACATAATTCAGTTGATGCAGAAACCACTCAGAATAAAGCTTACGATAATCAATCAATCACAACCGGAATCACGTATAAATTGAATAAGAACGCAGTGATAAAGGCTGATTTACAGTTCGCTAAGAGCGCTTCGGCTACTGATTATAAGAAAGTATTTAACACGGGAATAGGAGTGATGTTCTAGGCCTTCACAGCAGATAAACATCCCATGAAGATATTAATATTGCTCTTAACATTTTACTCTTCGGTGTTCATGAGTAACTCTGAGCAGATGCCCAATTATAATCCCAGATCATTGCAAATAAACCTCAAGAGAATAACAGGTTGCGATGAGTATTGCAGTGCGGAACTTTCTTTAGAAAACCAGGAAAGTTATAATTCCGTTAATGGCAAGTTCTTTTCTATTAACTGTGGAGATGATGAAATTGCATATGTATATATTGGCAGGGTAAATAGTTGCAGGGTCGGTGGATGCTCAATTAGTGGTCCCCACTCGGGAGAATTTGAATTCTTTGATTATTTTACAGTATACGATACGGCATTCACAATAAAGCAAGTGAGTGTATATAACTATGAAGCCACACACGGCCATGAGATCACTTCCCGGGGATGGTTAAGGCAATTTGTTGGGTATAAGCAGGGCCAAAAGCTGGAAACAGGAAAGAATATTGATGCAATTTCAGGAGCTACCATATCTGTAAATGGTATTGTTGATGATATTAAAGAGAAAACCCATCTACTGGAAAACGGGATCATGACAAAATAAATATGGTTTGCAACATCAAGCAGTTAATTTTAAAGATACTATCAAGGTAGCTTTTCTGATTTAGAGATTACATCGTGTTCCCTGCTATTTTTACTTTAATTTAACATACGTTTGTACGTTATTCATGAGATAAGCGCCATCACTTGTACTTCCAAAGCCAGCGGTAGCAGTTGGAGGTGTTATGCCAGGTAATGCAGGTTGTGTCTGTACTATCTCGTATTTCATTGAAATTGGATCAGATGGTGAAATCTGGAAGATGCCAACACTGGTAAGAGCTATTGGTGACGCTTGGTTTACAGTGATATCCCATATTCCCGTTACAGAAGAATGGCTCTGTGTAAAAGTACCAGTTAAATTTGTTTTTGCTCCATTAGTTCTGAATGATTCAATGAGGTAGGTGTTGTCACCTTTAAATTCGGCATAGATAGAGTCAAAACCCTCAAACACAAGTATAAAGGAAAGGTTAGCTCCTGATGAATACCATTTACCAACAATACCGAGTTCATTTAGGTTGTCTGTCTTAACTTCTGTTGCAGTCATTGCAGCCCCTTTTTCACTAAATACAGAGGAAGATGAAGCTGGTTTAACGGTTAATAATTCAGTTCCGTCGGCAATACCTTCAAGGATTAGGTCAATAACTGCTTTGTTAGTGCCTGCCCAATGACTGACTGTGTAACCAGATAAAGTAGCACTACCACCAGTAAGAGTTACAGTCAAATCTGCTTGTTCAAGGTTCCCGGTTTTGCTATCAGTTTTGTAAACCTTATCACTGAAAATAACTTCAACAGTTGTATTATCATCAGCTACTGTTACGCTAACTATAGTTGGCGCTGATCCTTTATCATCATCTGCATCTTTGTTGCATGAATAAAAAGTTAGCAATGATGCGACTAACAACAGGATGATTATAAATAAACTTGTGTTTTTCATTTGATTAAGGTTAAGGTTTAGGGATATTGTCTATTAGAATTAATGTTAGATTTGTTCAATTGTAATTCTTTAAAGAGCGTAGATATCTATATTTTCCATCATTTTTATTGGTAGCTAATAAATGAGACAAACATTATGTTGTGTTATGTCACACTTCTGTTAGTTCATCTCCCTGTTTGATAGAGATTCGACTGGCACAATAATTTTCAAGCTAGGTCATAAGCATGCCTTTAACACGCAGGATAAAGTACTGGATTATGATGAGGTCAACCATGTTTATATATAGAAAACCTCTAATTATCTTTAACGAATAAGGAACATACCCAGAAATGTTGAAAGCAGTTATGACACTTCATGTGGAAGAAGTGCATTTGCAAAATGTGTAAAATTATTCAAACGGCTTGACATCACTACAAAAATAAGTAAAATGACGGTATGATATTTGATCAAATGTTACATCGGTATGTAACTTTATCTGAACTTATGCGTATATATTCATGTCATTATCAATCACCTTATTATATCGCCTTCAAGATGAGAAATTTTACACTTTTATTAATTGCAGTTATAGCCATTTCCGTTACAAGTTGCAGCAAGTATGCAATGATAAGCTTTGATTATCCATTACCACCCCAGGAAATTATGCCTGAAAACATAAAGACCATTGCTTTAGCCAATAGATCTCTGACAAATAAAGAAGATAAGACAGGTAAGATTATTGAATCAGTGCTAAGTGGTGAGATAGAGGTTTCTGACAGAAAGGCATCTGAACAATGCATACGGGGAGCATTTGAACGTATTGAAGAAAATTCGGATTTCAGGTGTGTTATACCGGCTGATCATAAGCTATATGGAACTGGTACCCGTGATATTCCATTGCCTCTTGATTGGTCAAAGGTTGAGGATGTTTGCAATGCGACTGAAGCGGATGCCTTATTGGTTCTGGAGATGTTTGATTCAAATTCAGATATGTTTTCCATTGGCAAGATACTTGCTCCGAGACCGGCACCCGACAGGGAGAGGACCTTTAACATACTCTTGTATTGGCGGTTATATGATCCTTCAATAAGGAAAGTTGTTGATCAGTATGAAACATCACGCCAAATAACATTCCATAGTGATGGTGAAAGCGTTACCATACCCCCAAAAGCATTGCATGGAGCAGCATATTCGGCAGGTCAGGAGTACATTGAGCGATTTTTGCCCGGCTACTTTATTGTAAACCGCATGCTATTTAAAAAGGGCAAGGGCGCTGGAAAAACAGACTTCAAATCGGCTTACCGTCATGTTGAAACCAACGACTGGGAGGGTGCTGCTGATACATGGGAGGAGATAATGAAGAACCAGTCATTTGAAAACAAAGGGAGAGCCTGTTTGAACATGGCTGTTTACTTCGAGCATATTGGGAATATTGATTCGGCGATTGAATGGGCAAGGAAATCGTATGTAGAATATGGAATCAAACAGGGCCGTGATTATGAAGCCGCTCTGAGAAGAATGTAAAGAACTCCGCTTTTTAATTTAGGTTACTTTTTTGGAATTTAGGTATTAATGAAAGTTGGCATGAACATGCAATAGATAAACTAATATTCTAATATTTCCACTAATGAAACACATTTTAATAATATGTCTGATACTGTTTGGATTTTCATGCCATGCAGAGTGGGTTAGAGGTACAATACTGTTAAATGACGGGCAGTTAAAAACCGGATACATCAGAGATTTTACAAATGAGGATGCAACAGTCATTGAATTCAAGCTGAAAACAAAGGATGATCCCACTTCAATAATGAGTAATGATGTTGCACAATTACAAATGCGACTTAAAGAAGGTACATTGATTGCCAAATACCTTTTCCCTTCAAGTATAGGTATTAATGGAGAATTCAAAAAAGCAAAGAACAAAATCTGGTTGCGTGTCGTTTTCCGGGGTGATTTTGATGTAATGGGCTCCTATTCAGAATTGCTCAACGAATCAGATTATTTTGTTAATTGGCCTGGCGAGGACAGCGCAACAAGAATTTATATCCAGAAGCATAATGGCGCTATCGCCACTGACAAGGCGACGCTTTTAAAGAAATCAGTATCTGCAATTTTTGAAATGAAATGTGATGCCATGGTTATGGCAGTAAATGAAAAATCACTCGTTCCATTATCTATAAACGATATACTCAAATATTATGTTGAAAATTGCAAGAAAAGCGATGAGCTTCAAGCAGTGACAAATTAAGCAGCCTGTATATATTCTGGGATGATTATCTTTGTTGGAATTCAAAATCCTTATGAAAAGTAAACCCGGTATACCGGATGATCAGGCACAGGCTACTATCAAGATAAGTCAGCTGATTACGCCTTTGGGAATTATGCTGGCGGGAGCGACTGACGATGGGATTTGTTTGCTGGAATTTAATGACCGCCAAGAGTTAAATAAGGAACTGGAGGATCTAAAGCGATTGCTTGGCGCATTGTTTGTTGAAGGGAAGAATGCACATATTTTACAATTAGAGCAAGAACTCAAAGAATATTTTAAGGGTAAGAGAAAGCATTTTGATGTTTCATTAATAACCCCTGGAACAGACTTTCAAATGGAAGTTTGGAAGAACTTAAGGGATATACCTTATGGTGAGACCATTTCGTACCTGCAACAGTCCGAAAAAATGGGATCTCCTGATGCTATCAGGGCTATTGCCCATGCTAACGGGTGTAACAGAATCTCAATCGTCATTCCTTGCCATAGGGTTATCGGTAAAACCGGAAAACTTACAGGCTATGGTGGAGGTGTTGACCGTAAACGCTGGCTCTTGATCCATGAAAATCAGTATTCTGACATTAAGGTCGGCTTGTTCTCACCAAAATTAAAACTCAAAAAGTAATATCATGGAAACGAAAAAAATGTATCAGGTTGATGCTTTTACCAATAAGTTGTTTACCGGTAACCCGGCTGCTGTCTGCATACTTGACGAGTTTCTAAGTGACAGCATCATGCAATCTATTGCCGCAGAAAACAATTTGGCAGAAACAGCATTTGTAGTACCTCAAAAGGATTATTTCGACATACGATGGTTTACACCTGCCGTGGAGGTTGATCTGTGTGGACATGCAACACTGGCATCGGCTTATGTACTATTCAATTGCATGCATTATGACCACGTGGAAATTATATTTCATTCGAAGAGCGGGGAATTAAAGGTATACCGTGATAATTATATGCTTTTCCTTGACTTTCCAACAGATATACTCACTACCAATTACGACATGGACATCATTAAAGACTGCATTGGGTTTATGCCTGAGGAGGTGCACAAAGGTAAGTCTGATTTCCTTGTAGTTCTTAAACGGGAAAGTAATGTTCAGAAACTTGTACCTGACCTACTTAAAATAGCTCAACTGCCTGCCAGGGGACTAATAGTCACGGCTAGAGGTGAAGAGGTTGATTTTGTTTCCAGGTTTTTTGCACCACAATGTGGAATAAATGAAGATCCCGTTACCGGATCAGCTCATACAACGCTTACCCCTTATTGGGCCAGAAGGATTGGCAAAACTGAGATGACTGCACTGCAAATATCAAAAAGAGGAGGAAAGCTTACCTGTAAATACCTGGGTAACAGGGTTCACATAGGGGGAAAAGCCAGACTTTTCATGACCGGAGAGATTTATCTGCCAGGCATGCAGTAAGTAATTAATTCACGAAAAAATGCGATTAAATTGGGACTTCACAATAAATATATATATTTGTTATTTATTCAACAAACTAATAATTACCTAAAACTAACCCTTTAAATTAATCGCTTAAATCAACCACATTATGAAAAGAGCTACACTTGCAATTCTTTTACTATTTAGCCTTGTGCTTACTTTTAGTTGTAAAAAAGACAAGGAGGATGAGCCAAAGCCCACATTATCACTTAAATATGATGGTATTACATGGTCACCTTTGCAGGTCAATGCCATGTATGCAACACAAATGGGTGTAATGCAGATTGTTGGTGCCGGCGCTACACTTGATGAACAGCTACAAATAGTAGTGGCAGGTTATCAGGAGGGAACTTATAGTTTGGATAATGAGAATGTTAATATTTGCACATTTGGCGATTATACCTCAATGTTTGATGATAATCCACAAGGTGAAATAGTTATCACTAAATACGATAGTACAAAATTGATCATCTCAGGTACGTTCCATTTCAGGGGTGTTACTTATGAAGGATTACAGAAAGATTTTACAGAAGGCAAATTTGATAATGTGCCCGTGCTTATGCAGTAAAATGGATATAACAGCACAATAAAATATCAGATCGGAGTAAAAGGGTAGGTTGTTTTATTTGATCAACCTGCCCTTTACATTAGAGATATATAGATTCATAAATATAAATTTTAAGGGTTATCTGAAACCCGCCTAATGTGACCATTAATATATATATTTGCGTTAAAGTTAAACAATCAGTCTTATTAAATGAATAGAGGCCCTGTTCAAGAGAAAAAGGATAATAATGACATTATTGATGTAAATCAGAACGATAAGATGCTCATCACCGGTCACAGAATTTACCTTTTCTCCATGGTGATTTTTGTTGTTGCTGTATTGGGATATCTTGTTTTTTCAGGTATTTCATACTACCAGGTTAAGATTGAGGAGAGGTTCTTTCATCCTGACTATCTTCGTCTGAAGCCAAGCGGAATCTGGGGACACGGTTTGGGAATTATTGGATCCCTTTGCATGATTGCGGGAGTAGCAACTTATATGATTAGAAAGAGGAATCGCAAACTACATAAAGTTGGGGTGCTTAAACACTGGCTTGAATTTCATATATTTCTCTGTACGTTAGGGCCTATCCTGGTGTTATTTCATACCTCGTTTAAGTTTGGGGGACTTGTTGCAGTAAGTTTCTGGAGTATGGTCGCCGTTTTTATCAGTGGTATAATAGGCAGGTTTATTTATATAAGAATACCACACACTATTGAAGGACGAGAGCTATCACTGAGTGAAGTCAGGAAAATGAATACAGGAATGGATGAATCAGCCTTGGAGCGCCGAATCGAAAGATTAAAGCGAATGCAGGAGCTTTTCAGATATTGGCATGTGGCTCATCTGCCTTTTGCCATAATAATGTTGGTAATAATGTTGATTCATGTCGCAGTTACTATTACCTTTGGTTACAACTGGATTTTCTAATTAACAGATTCCGTTTTTTTATGAGTTGCTTAAAGTGTTATTGCCTTCGATTGAGATGATTGTCACTGATTGAAAAGAATACCTTAAGTAATGGAAACTCTTCTGGAGAATATTCTGATCTATTCCCTTACCGCACTTCTTTGTATTGCGGTCATTTACTTTTATCTCAGGAATCAGCATAAGAAGTCAAAGAAGGTTACTGAAAAGATTGATAGAGCTAAATTGGAAGGTTTGCATGAACCTGTTTCATTGCATCCGGTGATTGATGTGAATAGCTGTATTGGTACCGGTGCCTGTGTAGCTGCATGCCCTGAAAAAGACATTATTGGCATGGTTAATGGCAAGGCAAAAACCATCAATACATCCCAATGTGTAGGCCATGGTGCATGTTTTCATGCTTGCCCTACCCATGCTATAACACTCGTGATTGGGACAGAAACCAGGGGCGTAGAGCTTCCACATGTCAAACCGACATTTGAAACCAACGTACGCGGCATATATATAGCCGGAGAGCTGGGAGGTATGGGCCTTATTAAAAATGCTGTTGAACAGGGAAAACAGGCGGTTGATAACATAGCAAAGTGTATCAAATCAAATAGTATAGCCGACTATGACCTTGTAATTGCAGGGGCAGGACCGGCAGGTATTTCAGCCTCACTGACAGCAAAAAAGCATGGACTTAGATTTATAACGCTGGAGCAGGATTCGCTAGGTGGAACTGTATTCACCTACCCAAGAGCCAAAATTGTAATGACATCAGATATGAATCTGCCTCTCTATGGGAAGGTCAGGTTATCAGAAACAGGAAAATCAGAATTATTGAAACTCTGGAATGATGCCTTAGGGAAGAATGAGATTACCATTAAGGAAAATTCAAAGGTTGAGAATATCATTAACAAGGGAGATCATTTTGAAGTTGAAACCATTAAAGGTGAGAGGTTTACTACTACCAGTATTCTATTAGCACTGGGAAGGAGAGGTACCCCAAGAAAACTTGGTGTTCCGGGTGAGCTTCAGGAAAAAGTGGCATACAGGTTACTTGATGAGGAAAACATTGTCGATAAGGACATTATGATAGTTGGTGGAGGCGATTCAGCCATCGAATCGGCTGTTCTTCTTTGTGAAAATAACAGTGTTTCACTCTCATACCGTAGTGAGACATTCAGCAGACTAAAACCGAAGAACGCTGAAATTATAAAGATAAAGGCAGAGACAGGAAAGGTGAATTTACTTTTTAATACCAATATCACAGATATTGGTGAAAATGATATTACCTTTAATAATAGTAAAACCAATGAAGTAATAACACTTAAAAATGATCTGGTCTATATTTTCGCAGGTGGTGAATTACCTACCCAGTTTCTGAAGAAAGCAGGAATAAATGTGAATATGAATTTTGGTGTTTCAGTGCTTAAACATAAAAAGTGATGATTAAAATCGTGAGGTATTATATATCTTCTTTTCTTATGGTGACCAGCATTGTGGCATGGGCACAGCTTTCACCAGGGGAATTATCAACTCCCCACGCAAGTCTTGAAGGACTGTCTAATTGCACCAAATGCCACACGCTTGGTTCAAAGATCAGCAATGAAAAGTGTCTGGACTGCCACACAGAGATAAAAGTCAGAGTGAACCAAAGGAAAGGTTATCATTCCTCTGCAAAGGTTTATAAGAAGAGCTGTATACTATGCCATAGTGAACATCACGGACGTCAGTTCCAGATCATTCATTTCGATACCAAAACTTTTGATCACAACACTACTGGTTATACTCTGGAGGGCAAGCATACTTCAAAGCATTGCCGCGACTGTCATACTCCGGCTAATATTGTCGACCAGCAATTGAAAAAAAAGAAGTCAACTTATCTGGGACTAGGGCGTGAATGCATTAGTTGTCATGAGGATTATCACCAGAAAACCCTAAATGAAAAATGCTCTGATTGCCATACTTATGAAGGATTTAAGCCGGCATCACGTTTCAATCATTCTAAAGCAAGATTCACCTTAAGGGGTAGGCATTCAGAAGTGGATTGCATAAAATGTCATGAAATTTCCAGTCTCAATGGCAAACCGTTCCAGAAATTCAAGGGTGTTAAATTCAGTAGTTGCGCCAACTGTCATAAGGATGTTCATAATAATCAGTTCGGACAGAAATGCTCAGATTGTCACGTAGAAGAATCATTCAAGAAAGTAAAAAATTCAGGCAGCTTTGACCATAACCTTACGAACTTTAAGCTGGAAGGAATGCATACCGGCGTATCATGCCAATCATGCCATAAGGGCAGCCTAACTGCCCCTGTTAAACATGCCCGGTGCGCTGATTGTCACCAGGATTTTCATGAAGGAGATTTCGTTAATAGAAATGCAAGCTATGACTGCGACGACTGTCACGATGTCAATGGATTTAAGCAGACTTCCTTTACCAGAGAAAGACACAATGAGGGTAGTTTTAAACTTGTAGGTGCTCATCTTATGACAGAATGTTCTGCCTGCCATTATAAATCACTGAAATGGCGCTTCTGCAGAATAGGTAGAGCATGCAATGATTGCCATGAAGATATTCACAAGTCTTATCTTGATTCCAAGTACTATCCCGAAGCCAATTGTCTTAACTGTCATTCGCCTGAAAATTGGCAGGATATTAACTTCGACCATAGTACTACCAAATTCCCTTTACAGGGTAAACACAAAGAAAAATCCTGTCGTTCATGTCATCAAACCAGGGCAACTTCTGCCAGTGAGATTCGCATTATTGAAACGGCAAAATTAATTGATAGTGCAACATCAGAGGACCTACTTCAATTCACAGGACTTCCATCACAATGCATGCAATGTCATGAAGATAATCATGAAGGCCAGTTCACCAATGAAAATGTAACCAACTGCAGTTCCTGCCATGTTCCAGACGGTTGGTTAGTCAGCACTTTCAACCATGATAATGCTAAATTCAAGCTTGATGGGAAGCATAAGAATATTGAATGCGTGAAATGCCATCCACTCGTTGAAGGGGATGTTAAACCATATATTTTATATAAAACAGGTAAAACAAGATGCGCAGACTGTCATTGATCATTGGTACAATTGTATTATTGACTTCAATGAAGTTAATAATATCTTCACCTCACGGTAAGGATTTTAACCTCAACTGTGATGATTGTCATTCTACTTCAGGTTGGAAAGTCAATACTGACAGCATTAATTTCAGTCATGACTCTACTGCCATGCCTCTGGTTGGTCGGCATGTTGAAACTAATTGCCGGGATTGTCATGAGTCATTGATCTTTAAAGATGCTGAACCATACTGCAATGCCTGTCATACTGATATGCATGAAAATACCGTAGGTCAGGAATGCGACAGATGCCACACTCCTTCTTCATGGATCGTAACTAATATTATTGATATTCACAGACACAGCCGGTTTCCTCTTCTTGGGGCACATTCCATGGCTGATTGCCAGGAATGCCACTCCAATGCTTCACTACTTAAGTTTGAACCTTTGGGTATAGAATGTTTTGATTGTCACAAGGCTGACTATATGAGCACTTCTAGCCCTGATCATTCCTCGGCAGGTTATTCCACCAATTGTACCGATTGCCATTTCATGAACGCATTTAGTTGGCAGGGAGCGGGGATCAACCATGATTTCTTTCCTTTAAAAGAAGGACATGATATAGCTGATTGTATGCAGTGCCACACGGATGGTAATTTCAGCAGTATTCCCAATACCTGTATTTCATGTCACGAGGAGGACTATAATGCTGCGGTAAATCCTGATCATAACAGCTCTGGCTTCCCCACAACTTGCAATGAGTGCCATACCATCGCCCCGGGATGGGCTCCGGCTGAATTTACCCAACATGATGGGTTGTATTTCCCCATTTATTCAGGCCAACATGAAGGTGAATGGGAAAATTGCGGTGACTGCCATAAGAATTCATCCAATTATGGAATCTTTACCTGTACTGATTGCCATGAGCATGAAGAAGGTGAAATGAATGATAAACATGATGATGTTGGCAGTTATTCCTATAATAGTCTTGCTTGCTATGGATGTCATCCAACAGGTTCAGCAGAAAGTGGATTTAGCCACAGTACAACCTCCTTTTCATTGACTGGTGCACATACAGGAGCCGCTTGTTTAGACTGCCATTCCGCAGGATATGCAGGTACTTCAACTTTCTGCTACGACTGCCACGAAACCGAGTTTAATCAATCTGCAAATCCCGGACATGTCACTATTGGTATTCCTAACACTTGTGCCGATTGTCATACTACTCAACCCGGATGGTCACCGGCAACATTCCCTATTCACAACCAGTACTATACGCTAAATGGTGCTCATGCTGGTATTGCAAATGAATGTTCCACCTGCCATAATGGTAATTACACAAATACACCCAATACCTGTGAAGATTGCCACTTGCCTGATTATAACCAGACAACCAATCCTCCTCATGCTTCTGTTCAGTTTGGACTGGAATGCGCCGGGTGCCATACAGAAACAGCATGGCAGCCTGCAACATTCAACCATGACGGACAGTATTTCCCAATTTACTCAGGCCAACATAACGGGACGTGGACTCTTTGTTCCGATTGTCACACGAATCCCTTAGCATATGCTCAGTTTTCATGCATTGATTGTCATGAACACAATCAGGCAGATATGAATGACAAGCACTCAGGAATTCAGGGTTATGAATACAACAGCTCGTCCTGCTTTGCCTGTCACCCTGATGGCTCGGCCAATGGGGCATTCAATCATGGTAATACTGCTTTCCCTTTAACGGGCGCTCACACAGGTGCACTTTGCAGTGATTGCCATACTTCAGGTTATACAGGCACAACAACCATTTGTGGCGATTGCCATGAATCCGATTTTAACCAGTCAATTAATCCTAATCATGTTTCATTAAACATTCCCGGTACTTGTGCTGACTGCCATAGTACCCAACCGGGTTGGGCACCTGCTTCCTTCCCGATCCATAACCAATACTATGCTTTGAATGGAGCCCATCAGGTTATAGCAAGTGAATGTGCCACCTGTCACAATGGTAATTATACGAATACCCCGAATACTTGTGCCGGCTGTCATTTGCCAGATTATAATCAAACAACCAATCCTTCACATGTTACTTTACAGTTACCATTGGAATGTCTGGAATGCCATCAGGAAACAGCCTGGTCACCTGCGACTTTTTCAATTCACAACCAGTATTATGCGCTCAATGGCGCACATGCGTTGATTGCTGATGAATGTGCCTCCTGCCACAATGGTAATTATAGCACTACACCCAATACTTGCGAAGGATGCCATATTGATGATTATAATCAAACAATCAATCCTCCACATGCATCCGCTCAGTTCCCAACTGATTGCCTATTATGTCATACAGAAAGTGCCTGGATACCTTCGACTTTCGACCATGATAACCAGTATTTTCCCATCTATTCAGGTCAACATAATGGACAATGGACCTTATGCTCTGACTGTCACCCCAATCCATCTAATTATGCGCAATTCACCTGTATTGATTGTCATGAGCATAATCAGACAGAAATGGATCTTAAACATCAGGGTGTGTCGGGATATGTTTATAGCAGTCCATCCTGTCTTGCCTGCCATCCCGATGGTAGTAATAAACACATGATCAAGTCTAACCGGTTTAAAGCCAACTAAAATATGAAAACCTGGTACCCGACAATCATAATAGCTATTGTATCTATATTAAGTGCTACCGCTCAGCAACAAACTGATGCTATTGAGGGAACTGTGTCACACATTACCTCTTCCAGTGTTTATGTGCGTTTTGGATCCACCTCTTCCATTTCCATTGGTGATACCCTATATTTAAACTTGGAAGGTAAAATGCAACCTGTCCTTGTGGTGATCAACCTCTCCTCATTGTCATGCATGTGTAAGCCAATTGGCATCAACAGCTTAAAAGAATCGGACAAAGTGTTTAAAGTACCTGGTGCCTCAGATGGTAAATCGGGCAAAGAGAAATCCAAAGAGAAAAAGTATACTCGGGCTAAAACCGATATTGATTCAACCAAAAATGCTGAAAAACCAAGAACTCAACAAATAAAAGGAAGGTTATCAGCCGCTTCCTACAGCAACTTCTCAAACACTCCTTCGGGTGATTTCCACCGTATGAGGTACACCCTTTCAATGCAAGCTAAGAATATTAAGGATTCACCCTTATCTGCCGAGTCATACGTATCATTTGTCCATAAGAGTGGTCAATGGGATGAGATCAAGAGCAACATCTTCCATGGACTTAAAATATACAATCTCTCAGTAAGCTATGATGCCGGCAGAAATCTGAAAATAACAGCGGGCCGTAAGATCAATCAGAGATTATCTAATATGGGTGCTGTTGACGGACTACAGCTTGAATACAAGGCCAATGAAATTACCTTTGGAGCTTTGGCTGGTTCCCGACCGAATTATCTTGATTATAGCATCAACACCTCCCTATTTCAGTATGGAGTATTCATTTCACATGAGCGGAAGATAAATAAAGGCAACATTCAAACTACCCTTGCATTCGCAGATCAGAGGAATGCCGGGTTTACCGACAGGCGGTTTGCTTATCTTCAGCATTCAAATTCACTCATCAATAACATATACTTTTTTGGATCAGCAGAGGTTGATCTCTATAGATTTGTGAATGAAACGCAGGATAATGCCCCACGACTGTCGAATCTCTATCTATCATTACGTTACAAAATGCTCAGTAATTTATCCATGACACTGTCATATAGTGCCCGTAAAAACATTATTTATTACGAGACTTACAAGAGTTTCCTTGAGCGCTTGCTGGAAAATGAAACCCAACAGGGATATATGGCACAAATCAGTTATCGACCAATAAACAAATTATCCCTTGGTGCTAATTTGGGGTACAGAAACCGCACTGATGATCTGAAACCATCCAAGAATGCCTACATCTATGCCAGTTATAGTGCTGTTCCCGGTATTGATGCCACACTCACTCTATCAGCCACACTGCTGGAAACAAGTTATCTTAACGGTAATGTTTACAGTCTGGGTTTAAGCCGGGACCTTGTAAGGGGTAAATTATACAGTACAATGACATACCGGTATCAGGATTATTCATTTGCCCATTCAGAAACCAGTGTATTGCAACACACAGGAGAGATAGGTCTCAACTGGAATATCATTAAAAAGCTCTCTCTCGGGTTAAACTATGAAGGTACCTTTGAAAAGGTTTATACTTTCAATAGAGTTTACCTTCAGTTGTCAAAACGATTCTAAACACCTGTTTAGAGTGAATTTAAGGAAATAAAAAATCACCTGTAATAATTAAAGGTGATTTTTTTCTGAGGTCTCGAGCGGATTCGAACCGCTGTGGAAGGTTTTGCAGACCTCTGCCTAGCCACTCGGCCACGAGACCATTTATTGATTGTACAAAGGTAAATATAATTTTATCTTTGCCAAAAAAAAGTATGGCAACGATACGTATTGAGGGTATGGATTTCTTTGCTTACCACGGCTGCTTTACTGAAGAGAGCATTATTGGTACGCGTTTCGAGGTTGATTTGTTGGTTGAAGTTGATACATCTCAGGCAGAATCTGATGACAATCTGCATCACACAGTAAATTACCTTACAGTTTATGAAACGGTCAAGAAGGAAATGGAGATTCGCAGTAATCTGCTTGAAAATGTTGCTCACCGTATTATTAGTGCCGTCCAAAAAAGGTTTCCAATGGTTACCGCTGTAAAGGTTAAAGTGTCAAAACTAAATCCACCATTAGGC
Source organism: uncultured Bacteroidales bacterium (assembly GCA_937894795.1). Lineage (GTDB taxonomy): Bacteria > Bacteroidota > Bacteroidia > Bacteroidales > Lentimicrobiaceae > Lentimicrobium. The sequence continues at coordinate 26,725 of CALCQV010000022.1, read as the reverse complement.
GGTAAGATTGACAGGGTATCTGTAACCTTATCCGCCTAATGGCAAATTCCTTATTTGGTATAAGTTACTCTTCGTGATGCTTTCCTGAGAAGTATATTTACCAAATCTTCAGTACTACTGCCTAATGAACCTGAAACTGCTTTATTATAGTTAACCAGCAATTGCCCATCAGCTGCATTGTGAATGAATAAGTTAAGTACGGCTTTATTTGTTGGGCCATAGACTCCTACAAGAACTGCCAGGGCTACTGTTGCACCCTCCGACATGGGTTTATTGGTTTCAAACTTTCCTGATATAATGGCATCCACACCCAATATCTTGGCAAGCTCACCGGGAGTGTAATCTTCTATGTTATCGGGTGTAATGTTGTTCTGTCGCAGTAACGCGGTTGTTGTAGCCACATCTTGAACATCAACACTTAATTTACCGGCCTCCTTGCGCTTCATAAACCACGAATACATGGCAAACTGCAGATTCTCACTCTCATTGATTTGAAGGTCCCTGATCTGTTCTGATGACATTTCTTTCATGTCTTTTGGACGAAGTTTGACCGTGGTTTTGAATGGAACCAATCCAATAACTTTATGGTCCTTGGTCAGTTCAGCAAAATTTGGATTTTCATAAAGTTGTGTTTGTGCAAATGTCGTAATGCCTATTAGAATGCAAACGACTGATAAAAGCAATTTTTTCATAGTTGTGTTGAAATGAATTTTGTGAATAGAAATGGTTAATTTATAGGCTATTTATCATATTTGAACAAACATTAGGCCAAAATGTGCTCCGTATTTTAAAATAATTTCAAAAATTCTTATATCCTTGATGCGAAACTAATTAGGCTGCTTTATTCTGATTTCAATTTAACCAGGTTATATATATTCTGATTGGTTCATTTCAGGATTATGTTCCAATTAGATGTATTTTCGAGCTTATGCTATAAATGCATTTTAATTCTACCTTCTGCTAACAAAAGGGAGTCGTTAAGGTGATATTTATTATTGTGTGTAGTAATTTATTTAATCGCTTCTAGTTTTAACCTCACGTTATCTATTTGCTCCATTTGAAGACGTATCAATTCATTTTGCTTAACCTGCTCCTGTTCATTTAATACAATTGCCCTGTCGGCTTTGCTGATATTTGAATTGGCTGTAATAATGTTTCTTTCTTCTTTTGATATTCTGTTTGATATTTTCTGCCTGTCTCTTTTAAGGTCATTTAGAATTTTCTTTTGTTCCTTAACTAATAGCTTATCACCTCTCACTCTTGTTACTATACTTTCCTGTTCCATGATCTGCGCATTTTTTGCTTCCCTGTTTGCTTTCTGAATAGCAATTTCTTCATTGGCATCAACTATGTCCTGTTCATAGGATGAAATGTCTTTTCTTAAGCCTGTATTTTCCTTCATCAGCTGATCAAGTCTGTTTTCCAGTGCTTTAAGTTCCCTTTCTTCATCTGACAATTCTACTTCAACTGCATCATGGTATTTTGATGAAGCAAAGTCCTTTATAAAACGTGACGCCCTTTGATATTCCAGTTTATAGGTACTATCCAAATAGTTACCATTAAGCTTTAATGCTGTCATCATTTCAACACCCCAGTCGTGTTGCATAAAAATGGATATCAGGTTAATAGGATTATCAGAAATTTGTGATAGTTTAATGCTGTCAATAGCTAAGTCATTTTTCGTGATAATTGGCTTTTTTCTGCTTTTTTTATCTGTTTCGCTAATAACCTGCCGTCCCCAGTCTTTGATGACGTCTTCTTTATTTGCTTGATAGATATTGACCTTTATGGCAGGTATGTTTTCCTCGGCATGATTTATTGTAGTTTGTTCAACCTTCACAATTTCCTGTGCATATGATTGAGCTATAAGCCAAAATGGAATAAATAGTGCTAGTATAAGTGTTCTCATGATAGGAATTATTTGCTCATTATTATTATTCCAAATATAGTGATTATTTTCAGTTATATCAACAGAATGGACAATATAATATCAAGAAATTCAAATCATTGGTTGCTAATGACAGAGTTGGCTTGATTAAGTTTCATCTGATTTAATATTGAAGATCTCTAATTAGATTTAAAGTAAAACAATGTTTAATTATTGGTGTTGAATTTAAAATCAAACCTTCATTTATTATGCCAAAGTCATTACTATCTTCGCTCGTAGCAATACTATTAACTTTGTATTTAGCAAACGATGCAGTTGCTGTTAAGCATACAGTAAGTGTACAGAATTATTCATTCACCCCTGCTAACCTGAATGTTCAGGTTGGTGATACCATCCGTTGGGTATGGGTCAATGGTTTTCATACTACCACGTCCACAACTATCCCTGCGGGAGCTGCTACATGGGATGAGCCTATAAACAGTTCGAATACTTTCTATGAATACAGGGTAACAGTTGCAGGAGTTTATGATTATCTGTGTACTCCTCACTCAAGCACACAGATAGGTCATTTTACAGCAACCGCACCAGTGGCTACGCTATCAGTTACACCATCCAATCAAAATGTCTTAGCTTCTGCGGGAAGCACTAATTTCACAGTAACGTCCAACTCAAACTGGACTGCAGTCAGTAATGCAGGGTGGTGTAGTGTCACTTCTTCAGGATCTGGTAATGGTGCAATAATTGCCAATTATCAGACAAACACCCTCACAACGCAGCGTGTCGCCACCATCACCGTATCAGTTGCAGGACTGCCTAATGTAACAGTTACCGTTACACAGGCGGGAGCAGAACCCACTCTTACGGTGACTCCTTCAAATGTAGATGTAACTTCAAGTGCAGGAATTGCAACTTTTACTGTTACTTCGAATTCAACCTGGACAGTAAGCAGTGACGCTCCTTGGTGTGTTTTGGAGATTGAGTGGTTTGCAACGGATATATTTTATGCGAATTATGAAGCCAATACCTCCCCTGAAACCCGTGTAGCAAATATTACAGTTACAGTTGAGGGTTTGCCTGATGAAGTTGTAACAGTTACTCAGGAAGGATTCAGTGCTATGCTGATGGTATCACCTGCCAACCGGAATGTATCTGCTCAGGCCGGCACAACCAGTTTCAGTATCTCGTCAAATCTTGATTGGACTACTGCAACAAATGCTTCATGGATATCTGTCCCGTCAGCAGGTACCGGTAATGCTACGTTAAACGTGGGATATGAAGCCAATGAAGAGCTTGAGCAAAGGGTTGCTACCATATCTGTGAGTGCAGCCGGTGTGCCAACGGCAATTGTAACCGTTACTCAGGCAGGTGCTGCAGTTGTTTTGAGCGTTGATCCCTTAAACCAGGATGTTACTGCACAGGCAGGTACCACTACGTTTAATATTACTTGTAATGCCAACTGGTCTGTTACTTCACCTGAATCATGGGTTTCTGCAACTGCCGATGGGAGTGGCTCGGGTATCATTGTTGTCGATTACGAAGAGAATACATCCAGTGAAGTCAGAGTGGCCACATTAACAGTTGGTGCATCCGATCTTATGCAGCAAATTACCGTAACACAGGAAGGAGCTGTAAGTGTTGTTGATAATACTATGGAAGGCATCAGTGTCTATCCTAATCCTTCAACAGGATTACTTTATTTCACTGCAGGTCAATCTGGTGGTGATGCACAATTGAAGATAATTGACACAAAGGGGAATGTAATGATGGATCGCACTATTTCAAACCATTCTTCTTTTGCAATTGATGCATTTGCTATTGGCAGAGGTACATATCTTTTACGGCTTGACCAAAAAGGGAAAGCGTATGTGACAAAGATTGTACTGTTAGATTAGAGAGGTGCCATCTATTTGCTATATGTTGACTGCTATAGGCAGTTGATCAATTGAAAAATGCCAAAGTGCCAATTTATAGTAGTCAGCAACTAGTCTAAAAAGGGTATATTTTAAAATATGGTGAATATGTAAAGAGGTTAAGAGTGGTTTTCAAATACCGGTCTTAACCTCTTCTCTTTAAAAATACCTGAATGGATTGTAACTTATTCCCCTGTCGTAAGTATCTACTTCCTCCTTTTTTTTCAGAAACCTGACAATGGCATATGTAACCGGTGTGAAGATAACCTCTACACCGGTCTTGAAAAGATAATTTGATATAATGATAGCTACCAGCACTTCATTGGGGAATAAACCGTAAAATGCCACCATACAGAATATAACCGTGTCAATTCCTTCGCCAATGATGGTTGATCCAATGGTTCGTATCCAGAGATACTTGCCGTTGGTACGTATCTTCAATTTCGACAGTAGAAAAGCATTGGAGAATGCTCCCGCAAAATAGGCTATTAAGCTAGCCATTACAATACGTGGAACGAAACCAAGCAACGACTCATAAGCCTGTTGGTTTGGCCAGTCAGCAGCAGCAGGAAGAATCTGCACTATCCAGAGTACAAGCGACATCAAGAGGGCAGCTCCGAAGCCAGTCCAAATCACTTTTCGGGCTCGTTGATAACCATACACTTCGGTGAGTATATCTCCAAATATATAACTGAGTGGGAATAATAGCGTTCCTCCATCAAATGTAAAGGGTCCCAGGCTTAATATTTTGGTAGAAGCAAGGTTGGAAATCAAGAGAACTGCCACAAATAGGGCCATTATTACATCAAAGTACTTGAAATTGCTCATAGGCTGAGAGGACTTTATTTATTGGCTGACGACAGGAAGTAAATTGACACGGATAAAAGTACGAAGCTTATTACCTGATTTTCAGTCACTGAAGGAATAAAATTCAGATAAATCTTATAGATAAATAAGAGAGACAGGAAAATGGCCGATATAACAGTAAGCCCCGGTTTTGATGAAAAGCCTCCTGCAAAGAGTAATAATCCGAAGAACACAAATCCCAGGGCTATATAAAAGTTCAGATTATGGACATCCAATCCCTGTATTGTTGATACGTTATGCATAATCAGCCATGCCAGAACTAATATTCTGAGCATCCAGCGTGAAAAGGGCAACAATGTTTTGATTGGTTTCATGCTTTGTCTGTTTTGTTTCTTATCAAACGGGTCCTCAAACAATTTAATGTCAATATTGAAATAACTTTGTGCACTAACCAAAGTAATTTGATGCTTGTTTGCGTGAAACAGAGCAATGGCAACAGATTATTCTATAATTGTTTTGGTAAATTGACTATTAATTTCAGTTCATCCAATTGCTCCTGTTTTATAGGTGCCGGTGAATCAATCATCACATCACGTCCGGAATTGTTTTTTGGGAATGCAATGTAATCCCGTATACTGTCTGAACCTCCAAAAAGAGAACACATTCTATCGAAACCAAAGGCAATACCGCCATGAGGTGGTGCACCATATTCAAAAGCGTTCATAAGGAATCCAAATTGAGCCTGCGCATCTTCATCAGTAAATCCGAGTAAGGTAAACATCTTTTTTTGCAGGTCTCGGTTATGAATCCTTATGGAACCTCCGCCTACTTCAACTCCGTTGATCACTATGTCATAGGCATTGGCCCTAACTTTACCCGGGTCGCTGTCAAGTAGTGCAATATCTTCAGGTTTTGGTGAAGTGAACGGGTGGTGCATGGCATAATATCTGGCTGTTTCTTCATCCCATTCAAGTAACGGGAAGTCAACAACCCAAAGTGGTGCAAATACATCCGGATTGCGAAGCCCCAATTGATTGCCCATTTCAAGCCTGAGCTCAGAGAGTGCCTTGTGTGCTTTTGCTGTAGTACCTGCCAGGATTAACATCAGGTCGCCCGGCTTGGCATCAAAAGCTTCAGCCCAACGTTTCAATTCCTGCTCCGTATAGAATTTATCAACCGACGATTTCAGGGTGCCATCCTCCTGATACCTCACATACACCAGACCTGCTGCTCCATGCTGTGGACGTTTCACGAAATCAGTAAGTGCATCAAGTTGCTTGCGCGTATATACTGCACAACCGGGTGCATTAATACCTACTACCAATTCAGCTTCATCAAATACTTTAAAGTCATGTCCTTTAACTAGCTCATTAAGCTCAACGAACTTCATGCCAAAGCGGATATCCGGTTTATCATTTCCGTAATATTTCATGGCATCGGCAAATGACATGCGTGGAAACGTCTGAATATCCACTTCCTTAACTTTCTTAAACAGATATTTGGTAAGCCCTTCAAAAGTATTCAGGATATCTTCCTGAGTTATAAACGACATCTCACAGTCAATCTGTGTAAACTCAGGTTGACGGTCAGCTCGTAGGTCTTCATCCCGGAAACATTTTACTATCTGGAAGTACTTGTCAAATCCTGATACCATCAATAATTGCTTGAAAGTCTGGGGTGACTGTGGCAGCGCATAGAACTGGCCTTCATTCATTCGTGAAGGAACAACGAAATCACGGGCACCCTCGGGAGTCGACTTTATCAGTACCGGTGTTTCCACTTCAATGAAACCCTGGTCATTGAGATAATTACGGGTCTCGATGCCCATACGGTGACGGAGTAAAAGATTATCACGCACTACACTACGGCGCAGGTCCAGATAACGGTATTTCATTCTGAGTTCATCACCACCATCCGTATTATCCTCTATAGTGAATGGCGGAGTTTTCGATTCATTCAGTATTTCAAAGTGCTGTACGGTGATTTCAATATCACCGGTAGCCATTTTGGGATTCTTATTACTTCTTTCTGAAACAACTCCGGATGCTGATATAACAAACTCACGACCCAGTTTTCGAGCTTCCAGACAGAGTGCCGCATCTGTTTCCATATTAAATACCAGTTGTGTCAGTCCATAACGATCGCGCAGGTCAATAAAAGTCATTCCACCAAGATCACGTGATCTCTGTACCCATCCTGTGAGGGTAACTGATTGATTCTTATGTGATAGTGTAAGCTCACCGCAGGTATGTGTTCTCAGCATTTGATTTTTGTTTTTTGAATGTGCGAAATTAATCATTTAAGCATTCAGTAAATAAGGTAAAAAATATCGATTCTACAGATTACCTTCTTCAGTTTTTGCTATTAATAGTATACTTCCTAAAAATTTCCGCATGAAAGTTAATAAAAGCTTCCTTATTCTTTGCATTTTTATCATGCAACTATCCATTGCAAATGCTCAGATTGTTGGTCTTTGTCCTGATGTGGTTCCTTTTAGCAGCCAACCCGGTAATTGTATGTGGTTGACCAATCAGACGGCTGACCAAGTAAAAACATTTTATTTGAATAGTGCCACCTATAAACCTGAGAAAATTGTCCCTTTGGCTGATAATACATCCAAGGGCTTCCGATTGTATTATCGGCATCAGGGTAGTCTTGGTTGGCAAAAATACTGGATTAAGATCACCACGGTTAATTTAAACAATTGCGTTGCTTATTACAAGGATTCAAATCCTGAAATTTTAATGATTCCATTTGAGGGATTAAAAGCCCAGGTTGATGCCTACGACCACTCCTCGTCCGACTTTAAGAAGGTCTATAAGCAATATCAACATTTGGCCTGTAAGCTTTATAAGGTTTATACGGATGATAAGGGATATTCCTTTAATGAAATGGACAAGCTTCTCAAGAAATACTCTGATGCTTTAGTAACAGAGAACCAGAACCTGATGGCATCTGAAGGCAATGGGGCAGTTGCACCTGAACAAACTGATGCTGTTAAAAAGGATAATTGGGATTATTGGTTACGTTTTTTGGAGGAGCTTGATTCAAAAGGTTATACTACCTTAATTGAATATAGTACCTGCCCGATCCATTAAACGGCAGCAACTTCACCTTTCATTAGCATTCATCCTTTTGATAACTTTCTGATAATGGAACTATACCCGGGTCAATCCTGATTCTCAGAATATTCTTTGGTTTGTTTTTCTTCTTGAAAGTACATGGTGTGAATAGCTTAATTTTGCATCATGAAATACTTCACTATCCCGGTTTTTGTTCCTGAACTTGCATGCCCCAACAGGTGTGTGTTTTGTAATCAAAACAGCATTTCAGGATGTTACCATCAGCCTGATGTGAATGAAGTGATCGGTATTATTGAATCACGACTAAAAACTCTTCCTGTTATTCTTTTTCCTGAGATAAATAGAAATCAGGTTTCTGCAAAAAATTCCCAACAACAGTCTGAACACCTGATAACTCCGATAAGACTTCAACCGGTGGAGATGAAACCTCCGGCCCTGGTTAAGGAATTTGAAGCATCTAAAGCTAGTCAATCAACAAATGTTCACATTGAAGTTGGATTCTTTGGCGGCAATTTTACCGGCATTGATGAAGAGCTGCAACGAAAATATCTTTGTATTGCATTCAATTATCTTAAAGATGGAAAAATCAATGGTATCAGGTTGAGTACACGCCCTGATTATATTACATCTGATTCATTAAAATTATTGAAAGAGTATGGAGTAAGCACTATTGAACTTGGTGCTCAATCACTTGATGTGAAGGTGCTTAGTTTTGCCGGCCGTGGACATACAGTAGCTGATATTGAAAAGGCTTCAGCACTGATTATTAGTTACGGATTTAAGCTTGGGCTTCAGATGATGACCGGATTACCGGGTGATTCATTTGAAAACTCAGTTGCAACAGCAAGGAAGATTATTGATCTCGGGGCTTCCTGTACCAGGATATACCCAACTCTTGTTATTAAAAACACTGAATTGGCGAAACTTTGGCAGGAAGGCAACTATTGTCCGCAAACTCTTGAGGAGGCTGTGGAGTTGACCGCTACCCTACTTGAAATATTTAAAGAAGGTGGAGTTGACGTTATTCGTGTGGGCCTTCACCCCTCTGAAGACTTGGTAAGAGGTGATGACCTTTTGGCTGGGCCATTTCATGTATCTTTTCGTCAACTGGCTGAAACAGAATTGTGGAAGCGCAGGTTTTCAAAGCTTATTGATACGAAACCACAGGAAAGCGAAATTGTGATATCAGTTCCGGAAGTTGAATTTAATAATGCCATTGGCTATAATGCTTCCAACAGAACAATGTTGGAAGCTCATTTTAAAAGTGTGGAATTTAAAAAGGAGCAGTTGGATTCCAACATTCGGCCTCTTATATTGGCAGACAAGAGATTGCCACTTCCTGCCAAGAACGCACTTATGCAATCATTTCGACTAACCTTGCTGCCAAGTGATCCGGGTGTTTATAAATCGATTTCAGGCCATCCTGATATCTTTATGTGTATGAGCAATGATAGCATTGTGGTTTCTCCCGGTCTAGATCAGCTAATAGTGGAGAGAATTGCCAACCAAGGTTACCGGATTGTAAAGGGATTCAATTTACCGGGCAAAACTTATCCTGCAAGTGCCTGTTACAACGCTATAGTAACCGATAATTATCTGATCCATAATAGTAAAATCACCGATCAGGCAATCATTGAAACATTCAAGTTGAAAATGCAAATTCATGTCAATCAGGGGTATACCCGCTGTAACCTGTTGCCTTTGAATAATGAGACATTCATTACATCTGATCGTGGCATTGAAAAGGTGCTTTTAAACGAAGGCCTTCAGGTTCTGTTTGTTGATCCTTCGCCTGTAGTTCTCAAAGGTCAAAAACATGGATTTTTCCCCGGTTGTTGCGGTACACTTGGTAATCAGGTTCTTATTGCCGGAAGTTTGAAATATCATCCTCAACAAGAGGAGATTGTCAGCTTCATTGCATCATTGGGAATGAGTGTAAAGGAATTGTTTGATGGCAAACTAATGGATGTTGGCAGTATCTTTTCATTCCCCCACCTTTGATTATTCTCCACTTTGTAAAATCACCGGTTCATTGAACCGTTTTACAATCTCACTGAAGTAGGATTTGATTTTAGCATAATCTATTGGCTGATATATTGCCTTAGGTAGTTTGTAATGTGCAGTGACCCTGATAACACCCGGCTCATTGGTGACCTTGTAATTCATTTCTATCAAAGAATTGCTTATTTCAAAATCTTCGGGTAGCTTAACTACTGAAAAACCTTTAGGCAGAATAATCTCAGATGAAAACGATTTGTTGATTTCATAATAGAAATCAGTAGGATAATCGCGTTTTTCTTCCTTTAGTGGATTTATATTTGGTGCCTCGTTCATGAAAGGATCAATCCTTATTGTCTGGCCATCAGATGGTATTGGAACTAAAAGTTGAGCTGTTACACTATAGCTCATATCATCATTATCGGCTTCCAGTTCAGTTATATCTTCGGAACGTAGAATATAACCTTTGTCAGTATAATACTTCACAATATGTTCCTTATTATCCATGAACTGGCTCTTGAGTAAATAGCTATCGTAACCTGTAGCATTTTTGGCAAGCTCAATTTTTGTAAGTTCATTGTTCAATGGAACATTGATAATAAGGTTAGTATTGGTTGATGAAATATTGTCGGTATAGCAATTTATCCATTCCTCAGTATTTTTCTTCACTATCAGACCTTTGGAATTCAAACACCTCATAGGTATAAGGTCATCTGCCAATAGGGGGTCCGTTGCATCGGCCAAAACCTGATTTCCGTCAATGTTGGCAGCAATAAGCACATAATCATAAAGATGCAGGAATGGATAATCTGTTTTAACAGCATTTATGGCTTTAGAACTAAGTATTACCGGATAGGCATCAATGCCGGCTGCCCTTAGTAAACCTATGGTGAATAGATTAATGGCACCTGCGTTTCCCTTTCTTTCCTTTATGAATTCATTGACTGAAACAGGGGCATATTTACCAATGATGCCATTCCACTCATACTTCTCTTTAACATGCCTGACTATAGAATATAAACGGTCATTGGGCTCTTTTGCTTTATAGTAATCCAATTCCATCAACTTTTTTGCCTTGCTTTCCGATTTATCAATAAAGTCGCCAAAATTATCATCCGTCAGAAGTTCTTTAATAGTTTTTTCCCATGAATCAGTAACCTTGAGGCCAACCCCGTTAAGGTCAACAATCTTTGATAGCTGGAAGTCAATCCTGGCCGGATTTTCTTCGGTTGCAGGCATGTTATTCATTCCAAAATGGTAAACCATCTCATTGTATTTTATGTTGCCATATTGCCCGCCCTGATTCTTTCCCAAAGAGAGTTCCTCAGTGTCGCGGAAAGATTTCTGTATATCAGGCTTCCTGCCTACATGAAGGAAAGTATATTCGTAGAAAGGTATCATTCTTACTTCCAGAAAGCTTAATAGTGTTGGCATTTGATTCTGGAACTCCCAACCATGCACGGGCATGAAGAAAGGACTGGTAATGGTATATTTGTATTCTACAATTGAACCCACTTGAACATTTGGCATCTCAACAGTTATCAGGCTGAAGTTGTCGTTGATGACTTCCTGCTGATAGAATTTCCTGGGTAGCTCAACCGACTTCCAGATTTTATCCGCCTGATTCCAGGTGTTCCCTTCAAGATTACTGAGTTTCTCTTTAATACCGTCTTCGTAGTATAGAGGAATAGTAAACTTGCTGAATTTCAATCCATCTTCATGAAGTACTTTAAATCTCATGAATCTTTCAAACACAACTTTGAACTTATCAACATCCCTCACAAACCAAATTTTTCCAACATCACATATTACAACAGCTCCTGCCTCCTGATCTATCGGACAAACCTTCATTGTCATTTCTTCAGGTTCCAATTTTCCATATTTATAATAAACATACTGACTCATGGACAAGAGGGGTGTCATGAGCATACAAAAAATGCCGAGCAGAAGAGTCTTCATCGTTTTGTTTTTTGGTTAGTTCTATAGGTTGACCTCAAGTGATAACAAATAAAAGTGAAAGGTTACTCAAAAGTATGGCTTTTCAGCCGTAATTGAGTTATTTTTGATGCCAATTTAATAAATCATTGATACCTAAGGAAACAATTCAGGACATATTTGAGGCTTCCCGCATTGAGGAGGTGGTTGGTGATTTTGTCCAACTCAAAAAGAGAGGATCAAATCTGTTAGGATTATGCCCTTTTCATAATGAAAAGACACCCTCTTTCACGGTGTCGCCTGCCAAAGGAATTTATAAATGTTTTGGATGCGGTAAGGCTGGAAATTCTGTTAACTTCATTATGGAACATGAGAAGTACTCTTATCCTGAGGCACTTCGGTATCTTGCAAATAAATATAATATTGAAGTTGAAGAGCAAGAGCCCTCTCCTGAAGAGAAATTTGCTGAAACTGAACGTGAAAACCTGTTCGGGATTCACTCATTTGCCCAAAAGTTTTTTACTGACACCATGCTTAACACGGAAGAAGGGAAGGCTATTGGACATTCATATTTCATAGAGCGCGGTTTCAGGGACGACATTATCATGAAATTCCAATTAGGCTTTTCACCAACAGCCTGGGACTCTTTTACTAAATCCGCTCTTAATCAAGGCTATAAAGAAGAACTTCTTATTGCATCGGGACTTTCAATCAGTAAAGAAGATAGACTCTATGATAGGTTTCGTGAACGTGTAATCTTTCCCATTCATAATCTTACAGGTAAGGTTATTGGTTTTGGCGGACGTATACTCACTTCTGATAAAACAAAACCAAAGTACGTAAATTCACCTGAGTCAGAGATTTATAGTAAATCAAAGAGCCTGTATGGAATTTTCTTTGCCCGAAATGCAATTGTGGCTAAAGATAACTGTTTGCTGGTTGAAGGGTACACTGATGTAATTTCACTGCATCAGGCTGGAATTGAAAATGTGGTGGCGTCTTCAGGTACTTCCCTGACTAATGACCAGATTAAGCTGATTAGCAAGTTCACGCGAAATATCACTATCTTATATGATGGTGACCCAGCAGGTATCAAAGCGTCATTCAGGGGAATTGACATGATTCTTGAGCAGGGTATGAATGTAAGAATTGTGCTCTTTCCTGATGGCGAAGATCCCGACTCTTATGCTCGTAAAAACAGGTCGGCCGATGTTGAAGCTTTCATTGCCACCTCGGCCGATGATTTTATTACATTCAAAACAAGGTTATTATTATCTGAAACCAATAATGACCCCATAAAAAAAGCAGGCCTTATTCATGAAATTATTCAGAGTATCAGCATAATAGCTGATCCCATTATCCGCTCTCTATATATTAAAGAGTGCGCAGGTATTATGAATATGAGTGAACAGACTCTGCTCAATGAACTTAACAGACTGCTTCGCAAGAAAGTACTAAAAGGTCACTCCAACGAAGTCAACGCTGAAACGCAATTAGCAGCCATTGATACAGAAGCTATTCCTGTTGAACAGGAACCTCTTTTGAAAACTGACGATTGCAGTTCACAGGAACTTGACGTGATAAGACTATTACTCCTTTATGGCGATAAGACTATTGAGTATTTTGAAGAAACAACCTCTGATGAGGAAGCAGGATCTGAAATCACTATTGCTCAACTTATTTGCAATGATATCAGGGCTAACCAAATAGTTTTTGATAATAAAGTATATCAGGAAATCTTTGATGCCTATGCCAAAGGGGTGGATGAAAATGATATTCCCAATGATGTCAGATTCTTCCATCATTCTAATCAGGCAATTGCCAATTGCGCCATTGACATTATTACACCACGTTATGAATTAAGCCCAGGCTGGGAGGAGATTAACATTGCCATTCCTCGTGAAGAGGAGCGTTTACAGGAAGCTTCTCTTAGGGCAGTGCTCTCACTCATGCACAGAAGGCTCTCTATACTTATCACCAATACCCAAAAAGAGTTAAAGGAACTTTCAACTGACCTGGAAGAATATAATGAGATGTATGCCGACCTGATGTCGCGTAATATATTTCTTTTAAAAGCCCGTAATAGCATTAGCAACCGACTTGGCAGAGTACTGAACAATTAACATCATCAAATACTTCTGCTTCACAATAGTTCCAACCCTCATCTCAACTTTGATGAAGTCATTCCAGGTGATTGTGTCTGACATAAATTTCAGATTCTATTTTAGCATTAAAATAAGTCATCTTACTTTAACAAGATACCTAGTGCTATTTTAGCAGGAATGTGAAACCCGGATTTATCAAATCGGTTGAAGATCTACCGGCTTTAAGTGTATATAAGCCAGGATCAACCACCCAATCTTGTTTTTCTGTATCATACCGGCTAAATGAGCGTTTGTTGAATTTGAGTGTCACACTCCGTTCTTCACCCGGTTTCAGTGTAAGTTTGGTAAATCCCTTTAGTTCTTTTATAGCCCTGTCGGTAATTGGTTGTTCTGGAATCATATATACCTGTACAACTTCACTTCCTTCCATCTTGCCTGTGTTTGTTACTTTAAGGGTTAATTCAGCACCATAATCACCGATCTTTTTCACACTTAAATCACTATAATCAAATGACGTGTATGATAAGCCGAATCCAAATGGAAATGCGGGCCTGAGATTGTTTTTATCAAGGTATCGGTAACCAACAAAAATACCCTCACTATAGGGAGTCAACAAAGATGTATTCATGTAACCATTATATGAGGGCGATTGATTGTAAGAAGCAAGATAGGAGAATGGTAACCTGCCTGAAAAATTCGATTCACCAAACATCAACTTGGCAATGGCGTTCCCTCCTTCTTGTCCTGGGAAGAATGCCTGTATCAAGGCAGGAATTTTATTGACCCACTTATCCGTAAGCACTGTTGTTCCACTGTAAATGACTACAATGGTATTAGGATTGACTGCAGCTACTGAACTTATGAGTTCATCTTGTCCGGCCAGTAACTTGAGTCCCCCTGTCCGGTCATAGCCCTCTGATTCAATATAATCAGAGGTACCTGCGAAAACCAGGGCTACATCAGCTGATTTGGCAGCATTAACTGCATCTGTCAGAAGGTTGTCTTTTACTTTTGAGTGCGTGTAATCCCAACCCAGTTGAATTACTTCTGATCCACCGTTTTCATAGTATTCCAATTGTATATCGTATGATCTGCCTCCTACCAGCGAAATTTTTGCTGAATCAATAGTGGTACCATGATCACTCCAGTTGTTAACAAGTAGCTTGTTGTTGATATAAAACCTTACTCCATCATCACTTGCCGTGTAGAAAGTATAATTTCTGCTAACTGGCGGTATCAGGCTGCCTGTCCATCGAATGGAATACTTGTCCCTCCCCACCTTTTCAACAGGAGCTGCATCATTCCAGGCGAAATCAATGACCTGATCAATACGTTCAAATACAGGTTTACCCATCAATTTCGTATTATTGAAGAAGGAGGCTTTAATCCCCGGGACACCTTCTGTTCTCAGGTATTCCTGAGGAATCGGGTTAATAGGAGTTAGCGGAATAACTGATCCCGGCGCATAAATTATTTCAACACTATCACCCACAAATTTCTTAATTCCGTCAAGCGGACTGATGTTGTAATACGGGCTTACATGTGAACTGCCGCCGCCACCTGATGGAGCACCTTTTGCCAGTGGTCCTATTAAAGCTATTTTTTTTAGCTTCGGAAGATCAAGTGGCAGAATATTAGTCTCATTCTTGAGCAGTACCATACTGTTTACCGCCATTTCCAGTGCCAGTTGCTTATGCTGGGAGCCGTGGAAAATGGAAGTATCAGGCGGCTCAGCAAGTTCCTCTTCATCAAATAATCCGGCTTCAAACTTGACCCTAAGAATCCTTCTGACTTTCTCATTGATGATTTCCTCGGTAATCTGACCTGATTTGATGGCAGCTTTAAGTTTTTCTGCAGTGTATATTACTGCATGCGGCATTTCGATGTCAAGTCCATTCTTGGCAGCATTCACGGTATTATGAGTGGATACCCAGTCGGAAACCACCAATCCCTGAAAACCCCATTCATCTTTAAGAATCTTATTGAGCAATACATCATTCTCACTGCACCACCAACCGTTGACCTTGTTATAGGCAGACATAACGGTATATACTCTGGCTTCCTTTACTGCAGCCTCAAAGGCCGGGAGATAGATTTCCCGCATGGTGCGTTCATCCACCTGAACATCAATTTCAGTTCTACGCCATTCCTGATTGTTCAGAGCAAAATGTTTTATGCTGGCAATTGCACCATTTGCCTGCAGTGCCCTGATGTAATTAACCGCAAGGCGTGAAGTTAGGTAAGGATCCTCCCCATAGCTTTCAAAGTTTCGGCCACCTGCAGGAAAGCGATGTATATTAACGCAAGGACCCAGTAACATATTCCTGCCTTTAGCCAATGTTTCACGGGCCAAAGCTTCTGCATATCGTGTAACAAGGGCTGTATCCCAGGTGGCTGCAACTGAAATGCCTGATGGGAAGGCAGTGGCCCTGAACCACCTCACACCAAGTGGCCCGTCAGTCATCTTAAATCCAGGAATGTATAGTCTCCCATTATCGGGTGTATCAAATCCCGTGGCAGAATCACCCGAAAGCTGGGCAATTTTATCATCGAGCGTCATCTTACTGAGCAGATCTTCCACCCTGTCCTCAATAAATGCATCCGGATCGGTATATATTGGTTTGTTTTTGCAGGCACTTAACATGGCAATAAATCCCAGAATTACCAGGATACGAAACATTGCTTTCATAAATTTCCTTTTACCGGTTAATAATCAAGTCCAAAAATGAACGATCTTAAAGATAAGGCTTTTTAGGTAAAAATCAGGAGAGATTTTTACCGTAATTAAACTATGTAAAAATTATGGTCACCTCTCTATTTGGTGATACGTGATACTTCCTTGACAGCGGTTGCGAATTCAGCACAACACCAGGTAAGCGGCGAAGCTTCACTGATAGCTGAATAGTCAGAAAGCACCCGTTCCGGCATCAATCCATAGATGTTGGACTGAGCTATGATCCAGTCAATATTTTTCTGCGCGAACACCTTGTCATTTTGCATAACGGCATATTTAGCCCAGGCGGCAGTGGCAAAGAAGAAGAGGTCACTGCCATACGCCTCCAGCCAACTGTTGTCAGTAGCTTCAAAGTATTTAACACCTCCGTTATGGTTTAGGTTCTCCTTTACATAACGATATGTATCATGCATTAGCGGGTGGTCAGGATACCCCCATAAGATACCGAATACAGAGGTAACATCCCACAGGTAATTCAACTCTCCTTTTTTCTCCGAAAAGCTGAAATTGTCGTCAGCCTTGATGCTGTAATACCTGCGGGCAGTATAGATTTTCCGGTCATTATCAAAAAGCTCCGGAAGGGAAGCACTGATTGTATTATATGCTGAAGTGTATTTCCCGGCCAGATCGTTGCGTTTGTTCAGTTTGGCAATTTCAGAAGCTTTCAACAATGCGGCTGCACAAATCATGTTGGTGGCCGGAAGGTAACCTGTCCATTCAACAATGCCACCTTCGTAGAGTAAGCCATTGGAATCCAAGGCTCCTACTATGAAATCGGCACAACTGAAGAGCTTCTCGGGAGTAGAAATCCATTTGCCGGTAACCTTGTAATATTCATAATTCAGCACAATAAGATAAGCGCCGGCATCCCATTCAGGTTCATCATATCGGGCACCCGATCCACCGTCAGTAGCTTGTCCGCGTGCATCATAACGTGCATAGAATTCACCGGGAGTCTTCATGGGGATATTATCACCCGACCAAAAGCGTATTATTTCAGCTGCAGTCTCATGATATCCCAATTGCAGTAAATTCCTTGCAACCATCATGGCATCACGGGGGTAGAGCTGTGGCATTCCATTGGTGTGAAACTGACCGGTAACATCAGCCGGTACGTTGCCGTTTAGAACAGAGGAATAGGCGGCATATAGATTTCGGCTATAGTATTCATTGTAAAGTCTTTGCTTGTCAGATTTTGGATTACGATAAGGTAATTTACCCTGACGTATCCATTTATTCCATTTTTTGTCGGCCTTTTTCCAAAGTGTTTTAACAGTATTGAGGGAATACCCTTTCTGTGCCAGAAGTATTTCAAGTGATCCATTTTCACTAACAACAAATGTTAGTCCTAACAAAGGGCCAAGTGAACCGTAAACGGGCAGCTGAGAACCTGAAATCTTGAGATTGCCCCATTTTCCCTTTACCATCCAATCAATGTAGGCAAGTTCTTCATCAGATTTTTCATAACCGGGTTCGTTAATGTCATCATCACTCCTGAGTATTTGAAATGAGATGAATCTACCCGTATCTTTTTTAGTCGGCTCAATCAGAAATTTAACTGTTAAATTACCTGCACCGGGTTCCGGTCTGAACTGCATGAGGAGTCCTTCATCACATGCCCTTATTGAGGTTGTATAAACATGCTTATTAACCCTGAAATGTTTGGCTGCTGGCGTGAAGAAATCAGCCATGTACGGAACTACGCTGTCCTTCTGAACCATGGTGCTTTTGTTTTCAAGTTGAAAGCAGGCTGTTTGGATGCAATCGTCAGTGAAATCATTGAAATAGAAATGCCTGATACCCTGAAATCCATCTTTCATGGTTATGCGTGGATCTTCAGAATAGACAGCGCAGAATTTCCCATTTCCTACAATAGCATGGCCGGGCCAGTTGCCGGCTTGTGAGGTGGTTGCACTAAGTAACAACATGGCAAAGCAGAATTGTTTGATCATAGCTGATGGGACAAGAGAATAATGGCAAAAGAACTTTTAACCCTATTTCAAATGTACAAAATACTATCAATCTACTGAAAAAATGAGAGGAATTATTAAGGATCAGTTTTACATGTGGTCGCACAAGCTTCGCATACTGGTCGCATTAGCTTCGCATTTTAGCGATAAAATGCGAGTTTAATACGAGTAATGAGTGACTAAACTACGCGGACACGATTATGTTTTCAATATTCCTTCTTAACCACATTCATGTAAGCTAAAAAGTATTGGTCAAATGAATGCTGACAGGCAATAATGAGTTGATAGATATAAGTGTTATGATTATAGTTCTGACAATCGTCAAGGGTAATGTTCAGAGCTGCCTACCAACTCAATTTACCGCAAGAAATAATTTCCGATTGTGTCAAAGTCCTCAATTCATGTGCAATTTGACAGAGACCATTCGTATTTCATTTTTTAGTCCTAATTTTGCGGGCTTAACACTGCATCGCACAATGGAATACAACTTTAATGAAATAGAGCCCAAGTGGCGGAAATACTGGTCGGCCAACAAGACATACAAGACGGAGATAGATCATACCAGGCCCAAGTTTTATGTGCTTGATATGTTTCCCTATCCTTCAGGTGCAGGATTGCATGTAGGCCATCCGCTGGGATACATTGCTTCAGATATTTATGCTCGTTATAAGAGGCTCAGGGGTTACAATGTGCTTCACCCAATGGGTTATGATGCTTTTGGATTGCCTGCCGAGCAGTATGCCATTCAAACAGGAACGCATCCTGCCATTACCACGGAGAAAAACATTGAGCGTTACCGCGAACAGCTCGACAGGATTGGTTTCTCATTCGACTGGGACCGGGAAGTGCGCACCAGCGATCCCGATTATTATAAATGGACCCAGTGGACTTTTATCCAACTGTTTCACTCCTGGTACAACAAGCAAACGCAGAAAGCTGAAAAGATTGATGATCTGGTAAAGATTTTTGAAACCTCAGGCAATGGAAGCGTCCAGGCGTCAGCAAGTGAAGTTCAGCTTTTCAGTAATGCTGAATGGCTCACATTCAATGAAAAACAACAGCAGGAAATTTTGATGAAGTATCGTCTTGCTTATCTGGCTGATACCATGGTTAACTGGTGTCCGGCACTGGGAACGGTACTCGCCAACGATGAAGTGAGTGAAGGATTTTCCATCCGTGGAGGTCATCCGGTAGAACGGAAATTGATGAAACAATGGCTGTTGAGAATTACTGCCTATGCCGACAGACTGCTTGACGGATTGGACCAAATTGACTGGCCTGATTCCATCAGGGATATCCAACGAAACTGGATTGGAAGAAGTGAGGGCTGCATGGCCGTTTTCGATATCAAGGATTTCAACAGGTCACTGGAGATATTTACCACAAGGGCTGATACAATGTTCGGTGTTACTTTTATGGTGCTTGCACCCGAACACCCTTACGTTAAGGAAATTACCAAAGATGCCCAACGGAAAAAGGTGGAGGCTTATGTGCAGTGGGCCAAAAACCGGTCGGAACGTGAGCGAATGACCGAAGTTAAGAAGGTAAGCGGTGAGTTTACCGGAGCCTTTGCCATCAATCCGCTAAACGGTGAGGAGATTCCAATCTGGGTTGCCGATTATGTGCTGATGGGTTATGGCACCGGCGCCATCATGGCCGTACCGGGACATGATAGTCGCGACTTTGCATTTGCCCGTCATTTTAACCTACCGATAATACAGGTGGTTACCAGAAAGGGTGAAACACCGGTTGATCCTGCTCTTTGGGAAGAATCATACGATTCAAAGGAAGGAATCATGATCAATAGCGGATTCATTAACGGATTAGAAGTAAAAGAAGCCATTACCACCACTATCCGTCATTTGGAGGAGAGAGGCATAGGCAAGGGTAAAATCAACTTCCGGTTGCGTGATGCCATATTCAGTCGCCAGCGTTATTGGGGAGAGCCATTCCCCGTATACTACAAGGATGGTATGCCCTATACACTGGATGAATCGGCGCTACCGTTGGAATTACCTGCAGTAGATGCTTACCTGCCAACTGAAACAGGTGAACCGCCACTGGCTCGTGCCCAAAACTGGGTGAACAGTGATGGCTATGCGTTGGAAACCAATACTATGCCCGGATTCGCCGGTTCAAGTGCCTATTATCTGCGGTATATGGACCCACACAATGACAACGAATACTTCTCAAGGGAAGCCGTAGATTATTGGCAAAGTGTTGACCTTTACATGGGAGGAGCAGAGCATGCAACAGGGCACCTCCTTTATGCCCGCTTCTGGAATAAATTCCTCTTTGACTTAGGACTTACTGTGAAGGATGAGCCGTTCAACAAGCTCATCAATCAGGGAATGATACAGGGCAGGTCAAACTTCGTATATCGTATTGCCGGGACCAACAGGTATTTAAGCTACAACCTTGCAAAAGAATATCAGGCAAAGGAAGAACAGGCAGCCAATAAAGCCGAAAACAACCAGCCATCGGGCAAGGGTCAGATACAGGCTATTCATGTTGATGTGAATATTGTACACAACGATATCCTTGATACCGAAGCTTTCAAGCAGTGGCAACCGCAATTTGCAGAGGCTGAATTTGAGTTGGAGCATGGAAAGTATGTCTGCGGTTGGGAAGTGGAGAAGATGTCGAAGTCGAAGTATAATGTACAGAATCCCGACGATCTGATTGAAAGATATGGTGCCGATACACTGCGCCTTTATGAAATGTTCCTGGGACCCATTGAACAGGCCAAGCCGTGGGATACCAACGGTATTGAGGGAGTATTCAGGTTTATGAGGAAATTGTGGAGGTTATTCCATGACCAGAACAATAATTTCATTGTCAATGATAATGAACCCACGAAGGAAGAACTGAAGGTATTACACCGTACCATAAAGAAAGTAAGTGATGATATTGAGCGCTTCTCCTTCAATACAGTTGTCAGCAATTTTATGATCTGCGTAAATGACCTCGCTGATTTAAAGAGCAATAATCGCACGGTTTTAAATCAACTGGTCATAATGGTTTCACCCTATGCCCCTCATATTGCTGAAGAGCTATGGAACCTGCTCGGTAACAAGGAAAGTGTTACAAAAGCCGCTTTTCCTGAATATAAGGCGGAGTACACCATTGAAAACACTTTTGAATACCCGGTTTCGTTCAACGGAAAGATGCGTTTCAAGCTAACCATGCCAATGGATGCACCGGTAATAGATATTGAGTCAGCCGTATTATCTGCACCCGACTCTCAAAAATGGCTTGAAGGCAAAGCACCTAAAAAGGTGATCGTGGTTCCTAATAAGATCATTAATATAGTAATTTGATTACTACAGATTGAATTGCCGGGAATGATCGGTTCAGGAGGGTTGAACAAGTTGTTTGATTAACATCCAGGCGTCCCTTACATGCCTTTCTTCCACGTAGGTCTGGGCAATAACCAGCCGAAGCGTGTATTTGCCGTTGAGCTTGGTATGGGTGATATACAGTTTGCCCGTATCATTGAGTTTTAGTTCGAGTTGTTGGTTGAATTCATTGATTTTCTCAAGTGTGGTCATGCCCTCAGGAACATACCTGAAGCAAACAAGACTGAAGCGGGTGGGGGTGAGGATTTCAAATCCTTTCTCCTTTTCCATCTGCAGAGTAAGCCACGCGGCCAGTACAATGTGCTTTCGTACTGTTTCCCTGATGCCTGAAGTGCCATAGTTTCTCAGCACAAACCAAAGCTTCAGGGCACGGAACCTTCGGCCGAGTGCTACTCCCCAATCGCGGTAATCATTTACCAGTCCACGGGAGCTTGTCTTGAGGTATTCCGGAAGGATCTCAAAGGTACGTATGAGCGCTTCAGTATCTTTTACGAAGTATGCCGAGCAGTCGAAGTTGGTAAACATCCACTTGTGTGGGTTGAACACATAACTATCGGCAAGTTCCAGTCCCTCAGAGTATTGTCGCATTTCGGGCAGTGCAAGAGCGGTACCCGCATAGGCGCCATCCACGTGGAGCCATACATTATAATGGCTGGATACTTCACCAATAGCTTTTACAGGATCAACAGCAGTGCAGCCTGTTGTACCAATGGTGGCAACCACGCAGCAAGGAATATAACCATGTAGGATATCGCTATGGATAGCTTCCTTAAGAGCTGATGGAATCATAGCAAACTGGTTATCAACAGGTATTTTCACAAGGTTGTTGCTGCCAAATCCTGCAATACGGGCGGCTTTTTCTATGGATGAGTGGGTTTCTGAAGTAATGTATATCCGCAAAGGTTTATCAGCATGAAAGCCCGAGCTATTGATGGAAAAACCGGTTACCCTCTCACGGGCGGTTAACAGGGCAGCCAGGGTAGAGGCGGAGGCAGTATCCTGGATTACGCCGGTAAAATGTTCGGGTAGGCCACAGAGCTGTTTCAGCCACTGCATCATCCTCTCTTCCAATTCAGCAGCGGCAGGAGAGGTTTCCCACACCATTCCCTGCTGAGCCAGCGTGGCTGTAAGCATCTCGGCAAGCACTGAGGGATAGCTGGAATTGGCGGGGAAATAGGCAAAGAACGACGGGTGTTGCCAATGTGTAATGCCCGGCATAATGATACGATCAAAATCGGCCATGATATCAGTGATAGCTTCAGGTATTTCGGGTGGTGAATCGGGCAATTGCCTGATAACATCGCCGGGTTTAACCTGCGCTTTTACCGGAAAACTCTCAATCTGTTCATAGTAATCAGCCAGCCGGTCGGCCATGCGGTGAGCTTCTTTACGGAATTCGGAGGGATCGTTGATCATTTCTATCAGGCTTAAATTTATGATCAAAGATAGTAAAGAAGTTCAAAGAGGAGGTTCAAGGTAGTTCAAAATGGTTCAATGGGTTTCAAAGTAGTTCAAAATAGTTCCAAGTTGTTCAAAGTAGTGGTCCCGCTTGACGGACTGCCTCAGAATTAGTGATTGTCAAAAGTTCCTACCTTTTTGGTTTGAGATCTCAAATATCGAACCTCACATCCAATCCTTCCTTTCTTTTCGTATTTGATTTTTATATCTTTACTGGATCAATCTGAGCCTAAAGTCTTAATAACTTAGTACTTTAGCCATTATCTTTAGCTTTAAACATGGAATAATGAATAAATGAAACGCGAATCTATAATTCTGATTATTATTGGCTATCTGCTAAATTTACAGATAGCAAGAGCTCAACAGGAAGCAGATAACTGGCTTTTTGGATGGGGGGCATGGGTGCAGTTTTCAACAGGTGAACCATTGGTGAGCATTTATGGAATGGGAATGTCTGCCATCTATGGTTCAACATCTCTCTCTGACAGTCTTGGTAATCTTTTATTCTATTCTAACGGTCAAGAACTCTACAACCGAAATCATCAGCTAATGCCCAATGGTGCAGGGTTAATGGCGGCTAGCTACGCAACCAATCCTTGTGTTGCTTTTCCTATGCCTGGAGGTAGAAATAAGTATTATTTCTTTACAATTGGTGGCACCTCCGGTTATCCGGCACAACTAAGGGCAGGGTCAGAATATTCAGTTATTGATATGGAACTGGATGGTGGTTATGGTGATATTGTTCCCGGCAAATTAAATATACCATTAATTGCGGCTGATAGTGTTTATGAGTGTTTACAAGCAGTTAAACATGGAAGTCGTGATGCGTATTGGGTTATTATGCGAAATCACAGGCAACCTAACAAAATGATGGCTTTTCTGGTTGATGAAACAGGGGTAAATCAAACTCCAGTCGTATCACCTTGTGATCTGAATTTCATTTATGGCGGAAATCAGGGCGAAATAATGAAAGCATCTGCTGACGGAAAATACATCTTATATGCAGACCGCAATGGTACGGGAGGAAATTTGCAATTGGCGGAATTGTATAGTTTTAACAATATTACCGGGGTGGTTAATTCAGTTTTGGTATTCAATACACATAGTACGATAAATACGGGCGCGGAATTCTCAGCTAATTCAGATCTTTTATACATGAGTCAGGGCCATTCATTACCTGCTTATGATGGAAATGAGAGATGGATCTGTCAGTATGATCTTTCAAAAATCAATAATCTTAACCAATTTGAGAATCAGACATACAAAATAGCACTCGACACAAATGTCTTTCCATATGGGAATCTTCTACTTGCTAATAATGGAAGAATATATTTTGTTGACAATGAGTCAACGGGATATGAATTGGATGGATTTTTGTCTGAAATAAGATATCCTTCTGTTGCTGGAAGTGGTTGTAACTTTATTCCGCATGTTGTGGAAAACATTTTCTCACTGGAAGGGCTACCTACTTTTGTAAGTTCATTCATGGCTGAATTTACATGGCAGGGTGCCTGTGCCGGTGATTCAATTAAATTTGATTCAAGGTTTAATCCTGATCCTGTCAGTTACTTATGGAATTTTGATGATCCTGCAAGTGGTACTTCCAATACTAGTAATGTAGTAGACCCTGTTCATATATTCCAATCCGGAGGCTTATATAATGTATCGGTAACAGTTGTTTTCCCCAATGGAACACAGCAAACTTCCGTCAGGCAGGTAAGTATTTTTGATAGACCGGTAATTGATCTTGGTGATACATTAAGAATATGCCAGAGTTCATCACAAAGTATTTCACCTGGTAACAGTTTTACTTCATACTTGTGGAGTACAGGGGCTACTACATCATCTATTACTGTTACCAACCCGGGTAAGTATTGGGTTACAGTTAAAAACCAGGGTGATTGTGAGTCTACCGACACATTAATAGTAGTTACAAAACAGGGAATTGAAATTATAACTGACCAGCTTAATGTTGCTCCTACCACTTGTGGAGGTCAAACGGGTGCAATTACAGGTTTGAGTTTTAACGGTCAGCCACCTTACACAATTACGTGGACTGAAATGATATCGGGAAATAGCATCGGACAAACACCTGACATATATAACCTTGGCGTAGGCTTTTATCAAATACAAGTTGCTGATGCCAGTGGTTGTAATACTCCATTGATGAGTTGGCAAATACGGGATGTAGGTGATGTACTTATTGATACAGTTACAAGCACACTTTCGTCATGCGATCAAAATACCGGTGCCATAAATGTAATAGCAGTTTCGGGTTTGGGTTCACGAATCCAGTATTTTATAAAAAATGGTTCTGATACATTAATGCAATGGCATAATGGTGTTTTTAACGGACTGGAGCCAGGTGTTTATTATGCCTGGGCATCTGATTCAACCGGGTGTACCTGTGTTTACGGAAATCCGGTAATGATAAGTACTCCTGATGGTCCGGAAATTACCGGACAAGTAGTTATACCTTCTAATCCGGGGCAGGCCGACGGAGCAATAATTTTAACTGCAACCTCAGCTACCAGTGATACTATTTATTATACTGTTAATGGTATTACAATGATCAATAACGGCTATTTTGCAAATCTCCCTGCCGGAACTTATGAATGCATAGTAACAAATGAACAGGGTTGCAGTACATCAATAACGCTTACTGTAACACCAATTGATGTTCAGTTTTTAAGTGCTGTTGCAGGTGAAAATGCAGTTTGTCTCGGGCAAACGGCCAGAATACCTGTTGATGTGAGTAATTTTACCAATATCACATCATTCAAAACCACCCTTATCTATAATCCTTCAAATCTTGTTTGCACAGGGTACACTAACCTTATCGACCAACTGGCCAACGGTTCATTTCTTCCGGTATTTAATCCTTCACAAGGAATTATTACATTAAACTGGACAGGAAACACACCTGTTAGTCTGGATGAGAAGTCTGTTATTTGTGAGCTGTTATTCCAATCTGCAATAGCAGGAAATTCTACAATAGACTGGGATATGTCGCCAGGAACCTATCACTTTTTTAATAACCAGGGTAATGAGATTTCTGTGATATATGAATCAGGAGAGGCTGAATTCAATAACGTTCCGATTATTTCGATAACTGACCTGAATATTTGTGAGAAGAGTGATTTGGTATATAATCCGGATGTATCCGGTGGAACTGGAAACATTAGTTATACATGGGAAATGCCATCAGGTACATTATTGCATGAAGCGAGTTTGAGTTTATTTACTGTTACAACCGATGAATCAGGTGAGTATAAATTCATTGTCTCTGATTCGCTGCTGTGTTCAGATACTTCCATTCTGCATCTAACAGTAATACCTCCACCCGCAGCCACCTTCCCTGCCACCAATCCAACACAGGATACCATTCCCTTCGAGCAGTCATACCAGCTGGAAGCAACACCGGGTTATGCCTCCTACGAATGGAATACCGGTGATACCACTTACTTCATCACTGTAA
>CALCQV010000021.1 GCA_937894795.1 uncultured Bacteroidales bacterium | reverse complement strand
CCTCTGCTGGTTTTTATTACCCTGATTTGATAACACATACAGATAATTGCTCTGCAAGTGACCATTATTCTTTCTGGCTTTCAGAATATCCCGCAATTGGTCTAGTGCAAGCACACAGCGACTTTAATCCATTTTACCACACTGCCCAGGATGTGATTGATAATTTCAACTTCAGGTATTATTTTTCTCTTGCTAAGACCGCCTACACAACACTTTTAGCCAATGTTCTGGAATTCAGATATACAATCACTCATGATCATCTGATTTCCACTAATCAAACCACTCCAAGGCTTGCAGAAGCAGTCATAACAGGAACCATTCCTATTGCCCAGGGAAATAACGCACCGAGGTTATACTACTCAACAGATAATATAAATTATGATTATGTGCTTACTTTTGAATCAGTTGGTGATACTTTCCGGTTCATGATACCGGGTTTTTCATACGGAACTGTTGTTAATTATTTCTTTGCCGTTCAGGATGAAGAGGCTAATTTTTTAATGACATCACCTTATGGAGGGATGGGATTCCCCGCTCAGGGCACTATTCCACCTTCAGCAACATACTCGTATTTGGTAGATGCGATGGTTAATTATACTGCATGTTCACCGAATACCCCTTTGCCATTGCCTACAAATTCAACTACCAATGATGAATTTACTGTTACACAGGTTGGCCGGATTGATGACCTAGATGTTACGATTGATATTACGCATACAGCCACAAGTGATTTGCGGATAGTACTGTCGGGGCCTAATGGTCCGTCGGTTACATTAGCTGATCATCAAGGAGGTGCCGGAGATAATTTTACACAAACCACTTTTGATGATGATGCAGATTCAACCATCACTGAAGGTACTGCACCTTTTACAGGACGTTACAGGCCATTAGTGCCATTGAGCATATTTAACAACACTTATACTGATGGCACCTGGAAGATATCAGTCCGTGAAAATAATTTTTATAATCCGGGTGGTTCTCTTAATTCATGGTGTCTGCATTTCCTTTATGTGGATACCACCGTCAATGCTAATAACAGCGATTTAAATTATCTTTCCTTCAATTGCTTTCCCAACCCAGCAAAGGACAAACTTGAGATACTGCTGACACTTAGTGAAAAGAGTCATGTTTCGCTTGCAATTTATAACCAGACAGGTTCACTGGTGAAATCACTGGGAGAATCAGTTATGCTTCCCGGTAATAATCTGTTGGTCACACCTATTGGAGACCTCCCTTTTGGGATATATTTCATCAGGGCATATTCCGACAAGCAAAGTAGTACAAGGAAACTGGTTGTAATTAAATGAGATGAATTACATGATTTGCGTCATTTTCAACCAATGGTAGAGACGCAAAATCTTATGTTTAACTGGCAAACATGATATTTTACTTGCCTTTATGCTCGAGCAGTTTACTGCAGATAAACTCTGCAGCTTTCCCGTCACCGAATACGGGTTTGAATTCAATAGAAGGACCGGTGAGATAATATTCCATAGCATACATGATCTGTTGCTTGTTGGCATCGGCAATGATACCTGCGTCTGCATCAATGATTTCAGTCCATTCAGTTTCTGCACGTGCTATTACGGAGGGTTTCCCAAAGAAATAGGCTTCTTTCTGCACGCCACCTGAGTCGGTGATGATCATCAGGGCTTGTTTTTCCAATTGTATCATATCAAGAAAAGATACCGGCGGGATGATCCTGAAAAGTGGGTTATTAAATACTTCACTGTAAAGCTCTTTTGGGAGGCTTTTCTCCAGCAATCCGGATGTTCTGGGATGAAGCGGCATCACCACCGTAAGTGTGTGCTTAAGGCTTATTTCATGGAGTGCTTCAAAGATGGCGCTGAGTCTCTGCGGATCATCGGTGTTGTTTGCGCGATGGATGGTTGCAAGGATATATCCTGACTCTTGAAGGTTATTGTCCTTCGATACAGTAGATGTTTTATCGGCAAGTTCAGAGAAATAGAGGCTATTGTCGAGCATCACATCGCCGCAGTGATAAATGGCAGGTTGGTCAATGTCGGCATGTGTTGAATTATTCTCCTTAAATCCCTCATTCAGCAGGTTCTTGTAGCCGGTTTCAGTGGGTGTAAAGAGTAGCGTGGATACATGGTCACACACTATGCGGTTGATTTCTTCAGGCATGCTTTTATTGAATGACCGCAAACCTGCTTCCACATGAACAACCGGGACATTTATCTTGGAAGCAGCCACTGCCCCTGCGAGGGTAGAGTTGGTATCTCCATAGACAAGCAGGTAGTCGGGCTTTTCATCCAGCAGTATCTTTTCAATGCCTTCGATCATGAGGGCTGTTTGCCGACCATGCGAAGTGCTTCCCACACCCAGGTAATAATCAGGCAAGGGAATACCAAGTTCCTGAAAAAATACCTTCGACATATTATCATCGTAATGCTGCCCGGTATGGATGATCACCTCTTTGATCTGCCCGGCAAAAGAGTTCCGCACTGCCCTGCTTATCGCAGCAGCTTTAATGATCTGTGGCCTGGCGCCTATGATGGTAAGTATTTTAATCATGTGACTCGTCCTGAATTTTGTTTACAGTTTTTGGGTTAGTACTATATTTAA
>CALCQV010000020.1 GCA_937894795.1 uncultured Bacteroidales bacterium | reverse complement strand
CAGCACCACCATCATCATAAAGAACTTCGTAATCAGGGTTTGGAACACCCCAGGTTACTTCAGCCTGTGTATCAGCTTCGTTTACTTCAGCGTGAACTAAAGTGGCAGGATAAATTTCCTCTTCCAATTCAGCATCAACAACCGTAGTTTCAGTTTCAGTTACAACGACTCCTGCAACAGTTTCTGAAGTGAAACCTGTTTTGCTGAAAGTCATGGTATAAGTTCCGGCGTCAGCTACAAAACTGTAGTTTCCGCTTTCGTCTGTCATTGTTGAATAAGCACCTGCAACAACATTGGCACCAAAAATAGGTGATCCGTCTACTGCACTGGTTACGGTTCCTGAAATCATACCCGGTTCATAAACAACCATGGTTGAAGGAATCATAACAACTGCATTTGCAAGGTCATTGGTGTTGAGTTCCAACTCAGCAGTATGTGTACCTACCGGGAAGTTGATATCATCAGATGTAAATGTAGCAGTTACGTCTACAAATGTACCCGGTGCTACTTGTCCCTGTGCAGGAGTTACAGCAGTGATGAAAGTTGGAATCGGGAAATCAATAGCAACAGCTAAGCCATTATGAACATAAGCTGAGTTGTAATTGATGTTGGTTGCAATGGTACCGGCATTGTTTTCAATACCAATAGTTGAACTTGTTACATTGAAACCGCTGGTAATGTTATTGTAGTAAATCCTGATATGGCCTGTTGGGAATAGATGCACCTGTGCGGTGATAGTTCCTGTTCCTGATAAGTCAGGATAGTTGTTGAATTGGATGATCCAACGATCGCCCATATTCTGATAACGAACGTTACCTCCACCGGTCAGGTCATTCCAGAACCAAGCAAGAACGTTGTTAGGAGTAGAAGAACTTGGTATATTCTGATTTGAATATGCACTTGTGGTGCTGCCAAATATCAAATAACCGTTTGAACTAACTGCTACTTCAGTATAATAATTTTCGTAGAATGGGAATGAGAAGCCGATTGGGAATGGCCCCAATACGTTATCATCAGCGAAACCTGTGATAGCTGTACCTGTGGCTGAAATGTCAACCCACTGGTAAGCCGGTCCACCCTCTTCATCACTGTCAATCCATACATAACCGAATTCATCTGGTCCACCTGCACCACGGAGGTTGCGGTTGCCCATACCATCAGTAGGATCAACTTCACCCTTGGCAACTTCAACTTCCTTAACAGTTGAACGTACGTTAGGTGTGAAGCCTGGTGAGCTAACAAGCTGACGTGCAGCATACTCAGGGAATGAATAAGCCAATGTGCCTTCGCCTGTATTTTCTATACGGAAGGTAACACCTTCACTTGAGTTTGGATATTGCTCATTGTATAATGAAGTGGGAGCAAGTACAAGTAACGGATTTGACCACTCAATAACTGCAGGGCCTGCAGGTGCTGAATTACCTTCAGCAAAAACAGCCTGTACAGTATATGAATAAACACCATAACCAGGTAATGTGTTGGTAAATGTAGTACCGGTGGTTGTTCCAACCTGTACACCGTCACGTTTAATTACAAAGAATTGGAATGAAGGTGCGGTTGTGAATGACCATGATAAACTAACAGTTCCGTTTACAGGATTTGAAAGAGTTGCAACCAGGTCAGCAGGTGCATTGAGAGCAATGCCGTTAACACTCATGGTAACCGGAATTACAACAGTACCTACATTAGGGGTAGATGTTAGTGTAATTTCAGCTGTTTTAACAGTGCCTGAAGTGATATCAGTAGCATTGAAAGCAACCGGTAAATTAAAGTTACTGTAAGCATTTACAGTACCTGTAGTCTGAGCTAATGTCAACCAGGTATTTGGACCCGGGGAAGTATAATTAACTGTAGCAGTATATCCTAATATACCATCACCGTTGTTTGCAATGTTGAGAGCACCGTCAACCATTTCGTTCGGATTAACCGATACGCTGTATGGATTGGGGGTAACTGCCATTGAAGGACGGGTCATCACTACATTCTGGTAGGTAGTAGTGTTGGCTGATATGGTAGTAGAAAGAACTGTATTGTTATATGAAGCCAGTGAAGCAGTCAAGGTATAATTGCTGGCAGCTGCAAGGGCAAATGAATATGCGCCATTGGCTGCTGAAGTTGTGGTATAGTTGTTAACACCATCAGTGATATTAACGGTAGCACCTGCTAAAGGAATTCCGAAACCATTGGTTACAAATCCTTCGAGGTCACCAAAACCTGCAAGAGTAGTAAAGCTGTAAACAGGATTGTTCAAAGCATCACCCTGAGCATTGTAAGGTACTATCTGCCAGTTGTAAACAGTGTTGATGTCTAATGCAGCAGCTGGTGTATAGAAAAGAACATTTCCAACATCGGTGCCATTGGCAATATTTGTTGGAGGATTGTCTGTTCCCATGAATACTTTATATCCTGTTGGTACACCTGCACCGGCAACTATGTTGGCTGACCAGTTGAGGCTTACGTTCAATGGCATTCCAACAGCACCGTTAGCCGGGGAATTGTATATGGCTGCCAATGGAAGAGGAGGAATAACTGCAGTAACATCCAACGTAAATGCTGGAATGTTAAGTGGATTAGCCCATGTATCAACCATGATATAATAGGTTCCTGCAGTTAGTTGCATTGATATCGTCCTGACACTTGCTGCGCTGCCGGTAGCAATACCAAGGCATGTGCCGGTCTGAGGACAAGAGTTCATTAAACCAAGACCACTATATGTAGTAGTACCTGGATTCATGGTAATAACAACATCACGGGTTTCAGTAAGGGTGAACTGATAGATGATATCTTCACCATTGTCATAATATCCCATGCATGTTTCACTATAAGTGTTGCCACGTCCAGCAGTGGTATTTGCATCGCTGTACGGGAAAGCACTGATAACAATCGGAGTCACACAGTCGTCTCCAATTGCACGACTGCCACCCTCGGGTACATTAGGTACCACGGTGCTTGGACCATGTTGTGCAATTTCTGACTGAATGGCAATAGCTTCTTCAAGAGATAAAACCTCTGTTTGTGAATAGGCTAAACCAACTGTCAAAACAACTGCCATCATGGTGAGCATGAAGGATTTCATTTTGTAAAAGATTGATTTCATGTTTTGTTTTAGTTAATTATAGATTAGTTAAGCTTTCATTAGTTCACACTAATTTAGTTTACGAGTTAGTTGTTCTTGTTTGCTGCGCTCCTCCTTTCTGTCAATATGACTCCTGATTAATTATAATTGATTATTAATGAATATCTTAACGATGCCGTGTTTACGTCATTTCTGTACTTTTCAGTTTTTCGGAACGAAGGAAATTGTAATTGAGGATTTTCAGCCTCATGGCTGAAAAAGGAGGTTATACCACTCAAAGCATCAGCTATGCCTAATGGTATATAATTGTAGATGGTAGTACTGTGTAATGATGTAGTCAAGTCCGAATAAGTTATTCCTAGTAATCCAAGTTTCTTTTAGTTTGCCCAATCAATTTACCCTTTAAAGGCTGAATTATTGGTTTGGCGCATTAGTATGACAATAAAATCAGGTTTTACCCTAAGGTTTTTGTCACTTTTTTTTAATTATTTTTTATTCCATTGATTGTATGAGTTTTACAATAGCACTTTTACTTATTTCATTAATATCTCAGCTCAGAAAATGGCAATTTTGGTGGTTTTTCTTACCCCTGATGATGATTTTATAACGCAAAGATAAATTCCTTGTCCTAATCCTGCAACATCTACCGGTCCAAAACTACTAGCCGATGTTCTTTGAACTGCTGAATGGACTACCACTAATCCTTTCACATTTAGGATCTCAATTTCCACATCCATCTCTCCTTCCAATCCAATGGCATTTATGTAGAAGTAGTTCTCAGCCGGATTGGGGTACAAAATTCCTTCTCCTGTAGCCGACTCTTCCATATGGGCTTCAATGAGCTTTTGCTGCTTGTCGACTGTCAACTCCACTTCAACCACATTGTTGTTATCAGGGGTAATATATATAATGGGCGATAGTTTATTGGTATATCCTGCCTTTTCACCCCATAGCCTGTAAGCGCCATAAGGGAGTCCTGTAAAGGTGAATGAGCCATCAAGGTTTGAAAGTGTCCATCCTGTTATTTTAGTAAGCTCTGAATTCATCAGTAATATTACATGATTGGCTGCGGGATAGGCATCACCTGCCTGTGGTATAAACGGATTGCCGGTTGTGTGATCAAACCATTGCCGGTTGTAAAGTCCAAAGTCAGAGTCAGGCTCGCCCTCGTATGTAAAGAGGCCACTTATGGTGCCTTGACCGATGGGCAAAACCAAATCCAGCTTTCGTAGCTCAATATCAACGTCGTAAACATCTTCATTCAGTTTCATCAAATAGGCAGGCTCCCATGAGTAACGAGTGGCATAATAGGTTGGAATATGACTATTTACATCGGCAGGATCAGGAACTGCATAAATGTAATAATCGCCTTCAGTTATTCCCTTCATCATGAAAACACCGTCTGAATCTGAGGTTGTGGTTGTAATGGCTCTGGTTCCCACCTCACCGGCATGATATACCAGAATGATGGCACCATTCTGAGGTTGCAGGTTTCTGGTAACGGTACCTGAAATATCATATCCCGGAATTATTGTAAGTATGATGTCATCACTCAGGCTTCCGCAATCAGAGCTTATGGTAAGTGTGAGCTTTACCCACCCGTTTTTAATATCCTGAACACCCGGAATATAGGCGGTTAAAAGTGAATCAGCATATTCATAACTTCCATCACCGGCAGTGGTCCATACCAAACCGGTGTAATTCTGAGCCATTGATTCGGTTGTCTTAAACTCAAATCCTTCAATGATCAAAGTATCCTTTCCGGCATCTATTATCAGGTAATCAAGTATGTCAAGCCGCATACTATCTGTAAGGGTAAAGCCTGAAAGCGTATTGATGCTAAGCGACAGATTAACATAGCCTAAAGCTTTGTCATTAAAGCCCGGCATATAATAGGTATGCAAAGCATGCGTATCAAGGAATGTTCCATCGCCTGCGGTAGTCCATTGTAACGATTCATATTCAATGGCGGTAGCTGTTTCAGTAAAATAATCATTGCCTGAACATACTGAATTCAACCCACCTGCATAAGGGCCTGCAATTGCAATGGTAAAAGCACTTTCATGTCCTTCATACTTATCATCGGCACCATCAGCCATATTGTCGTAAGCCGTGACTTTCACCGTTTCATCAAAAGAAATACCCTGAATAACGATCAATGTATCAAGCAGATTGTCGGTTATTGTTTCAGGCTCTGCGCCGTGATAAACCTTATAACCGGCAAGATCCACTTCCTTGTTTGGCCACCAGGTTACATGAACCTCATTGTTTATCAACCTTTTTATAGCCATCAGGGGCCTGGAAATCGGAGTTTCAATATCAGGTTCTCCTGAAAACGGCTTGTAAATCACTTCACCATACTTGGGATAATCGTGTATATCAGAAATGATATTACTAATTACGGCAGTATCGGAAGTACCCCAGTAATTGTTAGGTGCCTGTACATTATGTACACTCCTGTTTAAAAATGACGAGGTGTCAGAGCCCGATAAAATGGTGTTGTATTCAATAGTCAGTTGCGGACCGGAGCCAACAAGAAAAGTTTCAACCTTGTTGCCAGTGATGCTGTTGTATCTGAATGTATTTCCTGTACAATAGGTAGTATCTATCTTAACAGCCGCACGATTGTCGTAAATATTGTTTTGTTCAAATAGGTTGCCATTTGATTCCTCCTGCAACCTGATACCGGCATCACTGTTATTCCTCACTATATTATTCCTAATGTTATTAAAGGAGGCTTTAGTGAGCAACAACCCGGTGCTGTTGTTTTCCAGTAGATTGTAATAAAGGGTATCACTATCCTCCGACTGCTTGATCCCTACTCCATTAAACTGAACAACATTATGTGCTATGGCATTATAACCGGTATCAGCGTCACCACTGTTACCTACATGCAGGCCAATGGTATTGTTTGTAACGGTATTTGCCTTGATGGTGTTATGCTGTATCCTGCTGTTACCCGGAATAAACAGGGCTATCAACTCATTGTAACTGATGTTGTTGTTTTCAATAATATTATACTTACTGATGCTGTTTGAGGCAAAGTTTATTCCTATGTCACAATTGGTAATGTTACAATTTCTGATCACATTATTGCCCGAGCTTAGAATGTAGATACCATAGCTGCACATGTTGATTGTTGATTCAAACAGGAGCAGCCTTGATTCAGTATTGAGCTTTATGCCGTAATCACAGTTTTCAAGCTTTATATGCTCAGCCAGCAGTATGGAAGTGTCATTCAATGAAATGGCAGGTTCCTGCAGAATTTCACTTATAACGGCATGGCTTAAGATGGAACCGCTCACATATTGGCTGTTATCATCCAGTATGGTTTGTGAGTTACTGAAACTTATACCCTTCCATTTCTTCTGTGGATCCCATGCTTCAAATATTACCGGCTCTTCAGCAGTGCCCGTGGCTATGAGATTTCCTTGTTCCACTTTTATTGACATGCCAACCATCACACGAAGCCTGGTGCCTGGCAGTATGGTAAGCGTTATACCCTGAGGTACAATGTAATTATCGGTTACAACGTAATAGTCAAATTCATCAGGGCTGAGTGTCCTATCGGCCGACATGGTACCTGCCAGTATTTGCTGGGCGTATAATTGCTGCCCGCATGAGAACATCAGGAGCACAATCGTTAATACCAGTTTGCCGGTCAATCGCATAATCTATAAAATTTCCTGCATCCGATTTGAGATGGTAAAAATAAGGCAAAATAGAACACCTGAAAGTTTTTTCAGGTTTTTAGTACTAATAATGTACTAAAACATGCTAAAGTAACTCCCTTTTTAAGGAATTTTTCAGTAAAGCTTATATATCAGCCCTGCACTGAGGCCCAGGGCAGAAAATCGTGTTTCAATAGGGAAATCTTTGTATACACTGCTGAAATGATTTCGGTAGTAAATTGCAGTATTGAAAATAGCTTTTCTGCCAAGCGGAAAAGCCGCTCCCGCCCCTGCAGTGTATGAGAGGACCACACTTTTTGCTTTAATCTCCTTCAGTGCAATCACCCCGTTCTCGTCAGCCAGTATCTGCTGTCCTGTTGAGCCAAGAAAGAACCCGGGAATAACACCTCCCCTTATATAAAGAAGCATGGATCTGTATCCCCAGTTGCGCTGCAGTACCAGAGGAATCTCAAAGTACTTGAAATGATTGTTGATCTTGTAATTGTATAGCTTATTATCAATCGGTATGTAGGTGGAGTCAACAATATAATACCAGGTGGTATCACCATCATTAAGTGTATAATAGGGATCGAGGGTATCCTTACGGAAAAAACCGCCCTCCGTCTGCTGGTATGTATAATCCAGTTTCTGTCCGAAGGTTGTAAAGTGAAGGCCCGTTCCGGCAGTCCATTTTCTCTTTGATAACCTTACATCAAGCCCCAAAGTGGCAGAAAATGACTTATCAGAATACGATTCCTTAAATTGATCCAGTTTCTCTGAATAATTGTCGTGTGCCGAAAACAAAGCAATAGGCTGTAATATTCCGGCCGTGATGCCGACATCCATTTTATAAGCGGCCGTCATCTCCTTGGCCAGAACAACCCTGAATATCTCGCCCCTTGAAACAGGTGTGACCACCTTCTCATAGATGGTATCGGTTTTTACTACCACATCAGTCACCCGTATGGTATCATGAACCTCCTTCAGCAAAAACACGGTATCAGGTTTCTGCTTTGTATTGTTAACCCTGTTTTGCCTTACTGTGTTGTTTTCAGCAACAGCCCGTTCATCGCCAGAATCAACATCATCCGGCTTCTCTTCACCCTCAGGTTTATTCTTGTAGATAACAATCTGGTTTCCCATAACCCTGTACCCAAATCTGGCAGGGCCCAGTATGGCATCCAGCACTTCTATCAACTGACGGTCGCGCATATCCACTTTCACATTGCGGGCAGCATGCAGCTGGTCAGGATTATAAGAAAAGGTTGCACCGGTGACGCGCGACAATGCATCGAGGGCATCTGATACCGAGGCATTATTGATGGAGAAGGAAATCTTATCGTTTAACTTGATAATCTGTGCTTCTGCCCTTGAAATATAAGAGCCGAAAAAGGAAAGTGTAAGGATGATAAACAGTAAACGGGAAAACTTCATAGTTGCATTGTACCTGAATTACCACAAGGGTTAATAAAATTCATTAATGCACCATGATATGCCTTTCTTTATTTTCAAACTTCAA
This sequence comes from uncultured Bacteroidales bacterium, assembly GCA_937894795.1. Lineage (GTDB taxonomy): Bacteria > Bacteroidota > Bacteroidia > Bacteroidales > Lentimicrobiaceae > Lentimicrobium. Next base: position 4,431 of record CALCQV010000020.1, on the reverse strand, counting down.
ATTGAAGATCAATGAAAGTGTCTCAAGGGCATCTTCTAATGATTGATTCTCAAAACGTGCAGTAAGACGCTGGTCGAGAATAGCTGTATCTTCAACAATAAACTGTTTCTGATACTTCTGTTCAAAAGCCTTGAATACATCGGCAAGCCTTGCTTCCTTAAAAGTAAGGACTCCGGTTTTCCAGCTCAACACATTAAGATCATCATTAACACCTTTAAAGAGGATACCAGATTTCTGACTATAGGTAGCAATTTCACCCGCAGTAAGAAGTTTACCAACTGTTTCCTCACGACCTGCGGGAGTTGTTGATGGGTAAACCAATACTTTGCCGGTATTAACCGTTACTTTTACATAATCATTACCCGGATAGGCTTCAACATTGAATGATGTTCCCAGTACTTTAATATCAAGGCCTGAGGCATGTATGATGAAAGGTTTATCAGGGTCAGGACTAACTTCAAAGAATGCCTCCCCAAAAATAGATACTTCTCTGACATCATTTGAAAAAACCTCCGGAAAATTAATTCTTGAATTGGCATTCAATACCACATCACTCCCATCAGGTAAAGTTTTAGGAGAAGAAACAGTAAGCCCGGTGGCATATTTCTTCATGGAAATGTCATTATCCTGGAAAAGGGCAACCAGTCCGAATACTATAGCCAAAGCAGCGGCGGCGGCGGTGGCGGCATATTTGAACAGTGACCGTTTCTTTGCTGAATTAAAAAGTATAGTCTTGTCGGCAACAACCTCTTCCTTAGCGGCGAGGATACGGCGTTGAACCTTTTCCCAAGCCAGATCTGCATTATAATCAACTTTCTTCTTCTGAGTCAGAAATAAAAGCCCCCTATAGGATTCAAACAACTGCTTGTTCTTTTCAGACTTCGCAATGTAATCCTCTACCTGTTTCTGTTCTGCCTCAGTGGCATCCCCTTGCAGGTACTTGATTATAAGGTGTTTATATTTACTGATGCGAAAGTTCATTTAATTTATGATTCGTGCTCGTGAACTATAGACAACAAAAACAGGGTTTTACCCTAACCTGATTTGCACTTTTTTTTAAAAATTTTCAAACAGCAGCAGAACTCCAACTATAATAGGCAGGTAGTCAGTGAGTTTTGTACGCAAAAAGTCGAGTGCCGCCGCCATGTGATACTCAACCGTTTTAAGGCTCACATCAAGCTGCTGCGCTATCTGATGATTCTTCATCCCTTCAAAGCGGCTCATTTCAAAAATCTTTCTACGCTTTTCAGGCATGCTCTTCATCAATGAATTCACTTTCTTGTCCAAATCATTATGTAATATTGAACCATCAGCCGCATCCGACTGAAGTTCCTCTACCTCAAAGCCTATATAATCCTGGAAACGCACGGTCTTCCGCTGAAACTTCCAGTAATTGATTGCATGATTGGTAACTGCTTTATGCAGGTATGCCGGAAGGGATGTTTTTATTATAAGTGAATCTCTCTTCTCCCACAATTTCACGAAAAGATCCTGAATTACCTCTTCCGATGGCTCTATGTCTATGAGAATACGACGAGCAGCCCTGACCATTGAAGAGTAGTTCTCCTTAAACACCGACTCAAATACCTTCAAGTCGCCCTGCTGAAAGGCCATTACTACCAACTTATCTGCTTCGGTCATTCTGGAATGGTTGGAATTAAGAGTAACAAAAGTAAGTAAAAAAAAATAAAGTGCAACTTTTTTGCACCCCATGATTCCTGAATCAAAAACAACCTTCAGGTAACGCATACTTTAATGCCAAAAATTCTGAATTGTAACTCAAACCCGCCCCATTAATTCCATATTGACTTGTCCTGGAATATGTTTACAGTTTTTTGGTTTGTACTGCATTAAAAGTTACTTATAGGTAAAGACAATTCAGGACAATTCAGTTCAAAGCCTGCGGCGTTCAACCGGAAGCCCCATAGGGGCGACATATTCCCAGCCCCATAGGGGCAGCATATTCCTAGCCCCACAGGGGCAACATATTCCCAGCCCCACAGGGGCGGCATATTGGTAACGATGGGTGTAAGCCCATCGAACAAACTCCACCTCCTATCTCCTCTCCCTAAGAAGCGGGGCTGGCAAAGTTGTTCAACATGGTACGAGGATGTGCTTTGTAGTGAAGGATTTAGGTATAGCTGCGTCTTCACGCCTAAGATCAACCACCTTTTAAGCATCAAATCAAATTAGCCCTGGAATTATTTACAATATGGGTTTTATCGGATGCTTACGATATTCTGGTATATGAGTAATATAGTAATAATGACCGTTATCGAAGAAGTCATTGATATTATAAGTAGGTGCAGCAATATCGACAACCATCAGTTAGTTACCTGTATAGGTGTAAGTTAACTGATCGATTGGGTTTGCCGTTGTCTTCCATGCAATATTATCCATTCGCTGAAGGGTGTTTATATTACTGTTCTTATCGTGGATAAGGATTTCATTGTATTTGGAAGAGGAATACCTGATAATTCTTTACCACCAACCTTTTTTACCTCTATTTCTGATCCGGGTTGTTCGATCTTTTTTCAAATCTTTCTTCACTTAAAATATATGACATTGGTTCAATAGCATATACTGTTCTATCATTCAGGGGGATCAGATCATTCAGTAATTTAATGCACTTTTCCAGCTTTTTTGATTCACCAGTGTCCCACAGTATGTAATTCGATGAATAATCCGGATGTATGATTAAAATATTGATCCAGGGGTGTTCATCAATTCTATTTGAAAATTCGATATCTTCAAAAACTGAATCTATATAGAAAATAGAATCGCTCTTAATAAACCATTGAAGCTTATTGAGTTTATCCGTATCAATCCTGTGTAATGGAATAAAAGTTGAAATATGGTAGTACTTTCCTTCATCAATCTCACTAAAATTTTCACAAAGAAGACCTTCTTTAAGTAGTTTTATAGATGGATCACCCATTCTCACACTTACTTCTATTCGAGTGATTTCATCCTTAGCAATTGGATCATCTTGTGAGAAAAGAAAGGTTGAATATATACTGCAAAGTAAAGACAAAAATAATGTTTTCATTTTTTTTCTGATTTATTTTCTTTATTTATTAAATATATTACCATCTGAGGTATTCCAAATGAACTTCTTAGCGGCTTATTTCCTTCATTAGTAATATGAATAGTTTTAGCATCATAAGCAGCATTTATTTTACGCTGTACATCTTCGGGGCTATAATAGCTTTCGTAAGTATAGGCTTCGTTTTCCCTTGCATTTTTATCCATTAAAATTGAATTCTGTCTTGTATGCCTGTTTTCATGAACATATGCGCTTAACTTTCCAGAACCAATAAAAACATTAGCCGAATTCACCTCCCCAGTATTAGGATCCGATGATTTAGTTGTGATTCCTTCAGCATCCGAAGGAATTTGAGATTTATCAGATGAATACGTTATTAGAGCTGTGTTTGGATCACATATAAAGTCAAAATCAGCTTTTGCTTTCTCCAAACCAGCTTTCTCGGAATTTAACCGTTTATTCTCCTTCTTTGAGTGTTTTTCAGTATCGCTTAGTGTATTTGAAATGTCAGCAAGTCTTTTTTCATTAGAAGATTGAGCAGTAAGAAAATCTTGTCTAGCTTGATTATCAATAAAAGTAGTATCCATCCCATCCGGATCGATAAACCTGATAGGATTATTGATAGCATAACAATATAGACTCGATCTTCTATTGAGATCACTTAAAGGATCCGGTGTATGCCACCTCCCAATCACCGGTTCATAAAACCTTGCCCCATAATCCAACCAATTCAATCCCAACTCATCCTGAAACATTTTGCCGTTGTATAGGTATTCATTATGTTGTAGGATGGAGGTGCTGTTTGCCGATAATGAACTTATGTTCATGCCGAACGGATAATAGGCATTTACCTGCCATGATTTCTCTACTTCCTATAACTTACTATTATTCATCTTTATCTTCACTCCTATGTTGATACACTAATTTAGATGTAATCTTAAAAATTTATTGATTTTTCTGCACTTAATACCAATGCTGGTAATAACAGCAGGATGATAGTATTTCTTAGCGGTTATCTCTTCATTACTCAAAGTCTTACTCATGATAAATACATTCCTCTTGTCTGATGCTACTAAGGATACATCAAAACTCTGGTTTTGTATTATTTTGGGATCATCATAAAGCATGTATTTGGCCCAAAGAAGCTGAGTTACGGTCATATATACGTAAGTATCCGACAAATCACATCTAATTTAAGTATTACTTCGAATGCCACCTTTAGTTTTAATAAAAATTGTATAGTATTGTGCTGTTTTGACAGCAATTGAGTCAAATTGAGTTGGTTTTGATCAAATTTGAGTCATTTGAACTAAAATCTTATCAAGTTGAAGAGATTCAACTAAAATTTGAGTGATTTTGACAAAGTTGGATTGGAACTTTCCTTA
>CALCQV010000019.1 GCA_937894795.1 uncultured Bacteroidales bacterium | reverse complement strand
CATAGCAACAGCTTTGCCACAGATTATATCAAGAGTGTTGCAATAGGTTCGGTTACATACACCTCAGCAGGAAGCACCTATTCAGACTTTACCGCCAAAACATTCACACTGGCGCCCGGATCTTCAAATACCATAAAGCTGACACCCAATACCACCAATAGAAGAGAATACTGGAAGGTATGGATAGATTACAACGGTGATTTGGACTTTGATGACAGTGGTGAACAGGTTTATGTGGGCAACAACAAAAAGGGCGTGGCCAGCGGTACTATCACCATACCTTCAGGAGCCGCAGGACAGACACGCATGCGTGTAAGCATGAAGAATGGCTCAACACCCGGTTCGTGTGAAATCTTTGCCAATGGAGAAGTAGAAGATTACACGGTTGTTTTCGGTACAGCTCCGGCAGCGCCTATTGCACAAAGAGAATCAACAGGTCTCAGCCTCGAACTATATCCGAATCCTGCTAATTCTGTCCTGAATATTAAAGTTACCAGTGTTTCAGAAAAGATAAACATCAAAGTTTACAGTGTAATGGGTTCTATACTTGAGGATTTTAACACCAGGGATAAACTTACGGCCCTTTCACTCGATAAATATGCAAAAGGAATCTACTACATTGGAGTAGATGATGGAATATCGACAACCTTAAAGAAGTTTATCAGGGAATAAGACAGCGAGTCTAAAAACGAAGAATAAAAAAAACCTGTATAGTATCTATACAGGTTTTTTTGGTGGTACCCGAGGCCGGACTTGAACCGGCACGGCCGCAATGGCCAAAGGATTTTAAGTCCTTCGTGTCTACCAATTCCACCACTCGGGCATCCTTGGATATTAAAAAACCCCTTTTTATCGGGGTTTGAGCGAAAGACGGGACTCGAACCCGCGACCCTGACCTTGGCAAGGTCATGCTCTACCAACTGAGCTACTTTCGCTTGTCGCGTTAAGAGGGTGCAAATATACAATCAGTTTTCGATCTGCCAAACTTTTTCATGATTTTTTTAAAAGATTTTTGATCTCATTAAGCTTCATTAGTGCTTCAACAGGTGTAAGTGTGTTAATATCAGTGTCAAGTATATCTTCTCTTATTTGTTCAAGCAGAGGGTCATTCAGTTGAATGAAACTCAATTGATACGGATCCCCTCCTTTTGCTCCCTTTTGTGGTACTGATGGCTTGTTCAGTAGCCCCTGACCGTGCGATTTTTCAAGAACATCAAGCATCTGGTTGGCTTTGGTAAGTACAGATGACGGCATACCTGCCATACGTGCAACATGTATACCAAAGCTATGTTCACTTCCACCGGGTTCAAGCTTTCGAAGGAAGATTATCAATTTGCCGGCTTCCTTCACTGACACATGGTAGTTCCTGATACGAGGCATGGAATTGGCCATTTCATTCAACTCATGATAATGTGTGGCAAACAATACTTTTGGCTTGAAAAGAGGATGTTCATGCAGGAATTCAGTAATGGCCCAGGCAATGCTGATACCATCGTATGTGGAGGTGCCACGCCCAATCTCATCCAATAAAATCAAACTACGGTTGGATATATTATTAAGGATGCTGGCTGTTTCATTCATCTCCACCATGAAGGTTGATTCGCCGGAAGTGATATTGTCAGATGCGCCAACACGGGTAAAGATCTTATCAACAAGGCCTATCTCGGCTGAATCAGCAGGGACAAAGCAACCGGCCTGTGCCAGAAGCACAATGAGCGCAGTTTGACGCAGCAAAGCAGATTTTCCCGACATATTTGGCCCGGTTATGATGATAATCTGTTGCTCCTGATCATCCAGTCGTACATCATTGCTAATATATTTCTCACCCGGAGGAAGCTGTTTCTCTATTACAGGATGACGCCCGCCCTTGATGCTCAACACGTAATCGTCGTTGATTTGTGGCCGTGAATAATTATTCATCAGGGAAACAGAGGCAAACGACAGCAGGCAGTCGAGTTTCGCAATCACCTGTGCGTTGATTTGCACCTGACTGATATATTCTGTAAGGCTAAGCACCAGATCATTATATAGCCGGGCCTCAATAGAGAGAATTTTCTCCTCGGCAGTCAGAATCTTATCCTCATACTCCTTCAGCTCTGGAGTTATATAACGTTCACAATTTACAAGCGTTTGTTTACGCACCCAATCATCGGGCACCTTATCCTTGTGGGTATTGGTAACTTCCAGATAATAACCGAACACATTATTAAATGCAATTTTAAGAGAAGGAATGCCGGTGCGTTCCGATTCCTTCTGTTGCAGACGGATAAGGTAATCTTTTCCCGAATGGGCAAGTTCACGAAGTTCATCCAGTTGTTCATCGACCCCTGGTGCAATAACACTCCCTTTTAAAACATTAACGGGGGGATCAGGATTTAATTCACGACCAATTTTGGTGGTAATTATAGAGCAGGGATTCAGTTGTTCACCAGCCTGTTGTAATGATAAGACAGGTGAAGAGAGGCAGATTTCCTTTATTCCAACCAATGACTCCAGTGCAAGCTTCAATTGTATTACTTCCCTGGGATTTACGCGGGCAACTGCCACTTTGGCAATAATGCGTTCTATGTCGCCAATGAATTTAATCTGTTTCCGCAGTTCATCGGCAATTTCGATATTACCACAGAAGTATTCAACAGCATTATGTCGCTCAACAATAGGTTGTTTCTCTTTAAGAGGCAAGAGCAGCCAGCGGCGCATTAAGCGGGCACCCATTGGAGAAACAGTGTGGTCAATAATGCTCAGCAATGACTTTGCCTGCTCATTATTGGATGAGATGATTTCCAGATTGCGAATAGTAAACTTGTCGAGCCAAACAAAGTGATCCTCTTCAATACGTGAAATTTTACAGATATGCTGTACTTTATCATGGTTGGTTTCGGCCAGGTAATGCATGGCTGCACCTGCAGCTATTATACCGGATTCAAGCTCTTCAATGCCAAAACCTTTTAATGAGGTAGTGTCAAAATGCTTAAGCAGCAAATCATTGGCAAAATCAAAAGTGAATACCCAGTCGTCAAATGTAGAAATGTAGAACTTGGTGCTGAAAAGATTAAAAAAATCGTTCTTCTTTGACTTTTGAATGATGACCTCACTGGGTTTGAAGGTCTGAAGCAACTTATCAATATACTCATTGTTGCCCTGGGTCACCAGGAATTCGCCGGTAGAGATGTCGAGAAACGAAATACCACTGACTTTGGGCATCAGATGAATGCTGGCAAGGAAATTATTCTGCTTATTCTCAAGAATCTTGTCGTTGTAAGATACCCCCGGTGTAACAAGTTCAGTGACACCGCGTTTAACAATATTCTTAGTCATCTTAGGGTCTTCAAGCTGATCACATATCGCCACCTTCTGGCCTGCACGAACAAGTTTAGGGAGATAAGTGTCAAGTGCATGATGAGGGAAACCGGCAAGCTCCACTGAAGATGCTGATCCATTGGCTCTGCGAGTGAGGACAATACCAAGAATTTCAGATGTTTTTATTGCATCGTCACTGAAAGTTTCATAGAAATCACCTACCCTGAAAAGCAGCAATGCATCAGGATATTTTGATTTGATACTATAATATTGTTTCATCAGTGGCGTTTCAACCACATCTTTCATTTCTTTAGCCAATGATTTATCTTTGGAACAAAAATAAAGAGTTTGATCAAATAACCACAAACAAGATTGTGGTTTAATAGCATTAAATAACCTAAAATAAAGTCAGATAGTGAAGAAACTGACAATGGAAGAGCTTGACAGACTATCGGTCAGTGAGTTCAAAAGCAGCGAGAAAGTACCGTTGGTCATTATTCTGGACAATATAAGGAGCCAGCACAACATAGGGTCGATATTCAGGACTGCCGATGCATTCAGGATAGAGTGCATACATTTATGTGGAATTACTGCCACACCGCCCAACAGAGAGATAGAAAAGACTGCCCTTGGAGCTACAGAATCAGTAGCATGGAAATATTTTTCAACAACATTTGAATCCATTAACGAGTTGAAGAGTGCTGGATATGAGATTATTGCAATAGAACAGGCTGAAGGAAGCACGAGTATCAAGGACTTTGACGCGACCAATTTTAAAAAAGTTGGTATTGTTTTTGGTAATGAGGTAAATGGTGTGGATGATGCAATAATGGAGATTTGTGATCATTTTGTTGAGATTCCACAGTATGGAACCAAACATTCTCTTAATGTTTCTGTTGCTGCAGGCATTACAATTTGGGAATTTTGCCATAAACTATAGTTTTGAGAACAAAAGTGCATACAACATATCAAATGCAGAATCCATATTGTAGGATTTAATATTGAAAAATATCGATAAAATGCATGGATAAACGATAAAAAATGCAGTATTTATCGAGTTTTTCACTTACATTTGTTTGAAAAATGCCAAATGTGCAATATATTTGTGGATTATTTTGACCAAAAGCTTGAATACTTATATGAATACCATTCTAAAACCATGTAAACATTAATCAACATCATTATGAAAAATTTAAGTTACAAATTATTCTTGATGCTACTGCTGCTGACTATGGGATTCACCCCATCATTTGCGCAGGAGCAGGATAACACCACTGAACCAACTGCACCTGTCTCTTCCTTTAGCAGGCATTTCTATCTGCAGGCTGCTGCCGGGATGTCGCAATATTACGGCGACCTTAATAAAGATAACCTCTTTAACAAAAACCCGCATTTCATGTACAGTTTTGGTATTGGTTACCAATTCAGCCCGGTTATTGGATTAAGAGGTACTTTTAATAATGGTTGGTTGACAAGCACACTTGAAGATGAGAACCTTAGATTAATGGTAAGTCTTTGGGATGCTCAACTTACTCCGACTTTCAACCTGTCGAACCTTATCTGGGGCTATAAACCTGAGCGTTTTATCAGCCTTTATGCACTTGCCGGCTTAGGTTATATGAATTACTCAAGTATGCAGCTTAACAATATGGGAACAGATGATATTGGAGACGATGAGATCATTAAAAGGTTTGGCCCGCAATCAAAAGATCCTTTCACTGATCTCGATGCACGCAATGGTATCAATGTTCCTGTTGGTTTAGGCCTGAATTTCAGAATTGCTGAAAAATGGGATGCATTCCTTGAATATAACCACAGAATTACTTTCACTGATGATCTTGATATCAGGGAAGCTGAAAACAATGACGCTTATTCTACCTTAATGTTAGGTATAAAATATAAGATTATCCCGGGTTCAGGTACAAGATCAATGGAAAAGAATTATGGAATGGTTACTTATAAAGCTACTCCTGATCCATTGGTAAATGTAAATGATACCGTTTGTACCAATGTTACCGTTACATTCCCGCCAAAATACTTTGGCAAGAATGCAGCAATGAACTTCCAGCCTGAGATTGCTTATGCCGGTAAGACCGTGAAACTTACTCCGGTTAATTTCCAGGGTGAAAATGTTGAAGGTGATGGTATTGTTATCAATTACAAAGAAGGCGGTTCATATACTTATGTTGACTGCGTTCCTTATGAGCCAGGCATGAATGTTTCTGACCTCGTTGTATCACCTACACTTTACAGTCCAAAAGAACCGGTTAAATTAAATGCAACTCCTGAGGAAATTGCCGGTAAATACAAAATTATTGACCTGCCACAAAGAAAACTGGCTGACGGTATCATTATCACCGGAACACGCGTTACACATGATGAGGACCTCATGATTGCTGAGCATGGTTATATTAAAGAAACTATTGTAAGTGACGATGCAACTATTTATTTCCAGGTTGATATGCATAACCTCAACTGGAATCTTCCTTTGAACAAGAATAACCAGGTTAAACAACAGATGGACGAATTAACCAACTTCATTAAGCAAGGTTATGTAATCCGCGATATTGACATCAATGCCTGGGCATCACCTGAAGGAGAAGAATCACACAACCAGGGCTTATCAGAACGTCGTGCACAGACCGGTAAGAAACAGGTTGTTGATCTGTTCAAGAAGATGGCAAAAGAGAAAAATGTAGTTATCAATATTCCTGATCCTGAAAACACTATTAAGTTCAACACATACGCTAATGGTGAAGACTGGAATGGTTTCATGCAGGCAGTAGAAGCTTCAAATCTTGCCGATAAGAGGGTCGTTATAAATGTTGTCAACTCACAATCAGATGTTACAAAACGTGAGCAGGAAATCAGGAATATGGCTCTTGTATATCGTGAAATAGAAGAAGACATTCTGCCTCCACTCCGTCGCGTTGTTATTAAAGTTAACTGCTATGAGCCTAAAAAGACTGACGAGCAGATGGCAACTTTAGCAACCAGCGATCCTTCAAAGCTTGACAATGCTGAGATATTATATGCTGCCACCCTTACTGAAGATAATGCCACCAAGGCACGTATCTATCAGAATGCGACCACACAATTCCCCAATGATTGGAGAGCATTCAACAATCTGGCTGTAATTAACATGTGGAATGATCAATTAGGTGAAGCTGCTTCAAGTTTGAATAAAGCTGCTCAGCTTGAGCCTAACAATGGTATGGTAATTAACAATCAGGGCGCTTTAGAGTCAAAGAAAAGCAATTATGGCCAGGCTGCAACTCTTTACGCAAAAGCCAAGAACTTAGGCATGGATGTTGACTACAACCTTGGAATTACCAAATTGGCAACCAGCAAGTACGATCAGGCATTATCACTGCTTGGCAACCGTAAGTGCAACTCAAATATTGCATTGGCTCAGTTAATGACCAAGAAATATGATGAGGCTGCCGCAACCTTGAAATGTGCTCCTGAAACTGCCGATAATTATTACTTACTCGCAGTAACCGGTGCCCGCAAGGCTGATGCTAAAATGGTAATCGATAACCTTACAAAAGCTATCTCAATGGATCCGACCCTTAAGACACAAGCTCTTGAAGATCGCGAATTCGTTAAATTCTTTACCAGCCCTGAATTTATGGCGCTCGTAAAATAATTTAAAACAAATCTTTAAAAGAAGGCTGCCTTTTCAGGTGGCCTTCTTTTATTATTATCTTTACACTAATAATTTTTGCCTCTTTCTTGTTTATATGCAGGAAAGCACTAAAAAGAATTGTTATAATGACACAATATTTGCAATTGTAGCATGTTTTTTGTTGTGTAATACGTCGTTAAACTACATAAATAAATCAGTAATCATGGAGAGAAAAAGTATGCAGTCAACAAAGTCATTGTTTAATATCAGGCTCGTAATGATCCTTATTCTGGCAGCTAGTTTAGGCTCAGGCTTAAGTTCATGTCAGAGTCAAAAGAAACTGGCAAAGAAGAAAGCTGCCCAGGAACTTGCGGAGCGAACTGCTCAGGCAAAAACA
>CALCQV010000018.1 GCA_937894795.1 uncultured Bacteroidales bacterium | reverse complement strand
TCCTTGTCGGATGGCCATATATCGTCGGTCAGGCTGATGCTGTTGTCAAAGAATTTCTGATTGTCACAACTGATGACAACGAGGGATAGAACAACCATTATGGAGATGAATGATATGAACTTTGTTGCTTTCATTTGTCGAAACGATTAAGATCCTCAAGCCCGATCACATTCTCGAATTCTGTTTTCTTTTCCAGTTTACGGGCAAATTCTTCCAAACTTGCCACTGATTGTCCTTTCCTGTTAAGGGCAATGATCTCCTTTACCTTATCGGCAGGAATGGCCAACAGGTTATTCGGATCTGATTTGTATGAATACCACATTATCCCGGCAAACACATCTATTTTCTGTGGGAATGCATCGCCTTTCACAGTTTTGAGCATGCTGTCATCGGGGGGGAAATCCTTAAGCGCCTCATTGTAGGCGGCAAATTCATAATTAAGGCAACATTTGAGCTTTCCACACTGACCGGCCAGTTTTTGAGGATTAAGGGAGAGTTGCTGTATGCGGGCAGCGTTGGTGCTTACTGTACTGAAATTATTCAACCAGGTAGAACAACAGAGTTCGCGGCCACATGAACCAATGCCACCCAAGCGTGACGCCTCCTGCCGTGCGCCTATTTGACGCATCTCAATGCGTACTCTAAACTCCTCGGCAAGCAGTTTAATTAGTTCCCTGAAGTCAACCCGCTCTTCAGCAGTATAATAGAAAATTGCTTTCGTATCATCGCCCTGGAATTCTACGTCGTTCACCTTCATTTTAAGGTTCAAACCAAGTGCAATCTCCCGGGTTTTAAACAATGCTTTATCTTCCTTTGCAACAGCAACTATCCACTTCTCTACATCGCCGGGTCTTGCTTTACGGTAAACTTTTTTTATTTCATCGTTTTTAGGGTCAATATTTTTGCGCTTCATTTGGTGCCTTACTACTTCACCTGTGAGGGTGACGATACCAATATCATGACCGGGATTCGATTCCACTGCCACGATATCGCCTGTATGCAGATCATGTTCAGGTAAAGCCCTGAAATAATCCTTACGACTGTTCTTAAATCGTACTTCCACACAGTCAAACCGTGGTGTACCGGCAGGTTGAGGATAGTTTTTCAGCCAGTCGAAAGCATCCATTTTACTGCAACCGTGATTAAAGGTTGAATGGTCAGGTTGCACCATCTTGCAACATCCGCGCGACATGAATGGATTTGATTCACTCAGGTTATGCCTAACCTGCTGAACATCGCGCAGGTTGTCGTCATTTGATTCCTGATTCTCTGATTCATTATCCGACGGTTGCCGCATATTCATTTCAAAGTCAGGATCCTGAGGAGGTATATTGTTGTTGGTTTCTTCCATGGAAGTATTAGTATGAGCAGATCAATACCGGTAAGCCGATATCAATGTTATATATTGAGGTTAGTAAATTCTATACCTGCAAAGTTAGTCAAACTTTGTTATTTACAAGATTGGAATGAGAAATTAGTAGACATACTTATTACCCACAGGTTCGCCTGAGACTGCCGAGATTTTTATCAAGAATAAATGAATTATTAGTTCTAAGGAATTTCGTGAAGTTTTATAACCTGGTTTTCACCATTTGAACCCACTTATTAACCAATGCCGCTTCCTTTCTAACCTGTGGAGTCTCAGTCAACCGGTTAAGCTGCATTATAATCTCATCCGGGATATTGGATAAATCATTATTGCTGTAATAAAAAAGCAAAACCAACTTTCCAATGTATTTTAACTGACTGTCTTTGGTATTGGGCTCGATGTCCGCCAGTAATTCACTTTTTAGCAAAGAAAGGAGTGTTCCCTTATCTGGTAACTCCGGGACAAATATATTAACCTCTCTTAACCTGACATGTTTTGGCAAAGAAGTTGGCAAAGACCTGTATGTTATATATCTGTCAGGAATATCTATCAGTATCTTATCATCACTAAATGTAACCCACAGGAACAAAGAGTCACATGGGCGTACCTGTGATTTAGCAGTTACGGCAAGAAAAAAGCATATCAGAACAGGAATGAATCTTTTCATATACACAGTTTTCACCTCATCCCTAACCCTTCTCCTCAAGGAGAAGGGGACACCCAACCTGGGATTGTTATAACTATTTTTAACCATATTGAACTATATTGAACAACCTTTGAACTAATAGATTATAAATCTCGCACTTCCCACTCTCTTGTTTCCTGCATAAATAACCGCCACATACATCCCTGAAGTCCATGATGAAACATTCATTTCAGCTTCATCCATACCTGCATTTACCGACACAGCTCCCATCTCCCTTCCAAAGATATCATAGCACACAACTCTGATATTCCTGTGATGCTCTGTATTCTTCATCATAAAAGTCACTTCATTCCTTGCAGGGTTGGGGGCAGGAGTTATGGGTATCAGTTTAATCGAACTGTAATACTCTTCACGGGTTGGAATGTCCTTTACATCAACAATTATGTCGCAGTCCAAATCGATTGTTTTTGAAACAATGGTATCTGGGCAGAGGTAATCATAAACGCGGGGAACGGTGTAAATACTGTCGTATTGAAGGGAGGTATTCAATTTCATAAGGATTAAATCCTGCTGTTGGGCAGTAGTACCCACCACTGAACCGGCAAGGATTTTACCGTCGGAAGTAAGCATTGTTTTTGAACGATAACTATGAGCACCTATTCTTAAAAAAGTATTATGCCAACCACCCAGAGAATCCAGTACATGAAGGCTGAAATGGCCTATATAGTCATCGGGATCATTTACCATGTCAGATGAGGAATACAATCTTCCGTCGGGTAAGAAAAGCAAATCTTTTAACCATCCGGTGGCATAGTAAGAGCCTATATCAGGAATTTGCGGAAGTGTATCTCTTAGAAAGTTTCCCAGTGTATCCATAACAAGAAGCATGGGAGGGTATTCAATCCAAACCGGACCTTCAATTGGATTTGCAGCCCCAATATAATAATTTCCACTTTCTTTTTGTGTAGCACTATAGCTGGATGAAAAGAAATTTGGGTCTTCTGTATTAAATGCTGAAACCCAGTCTTCAGAATTTGATGAATCAACCTGAATTGTCATAGCTTTCAAATTGCACCATTCCGTACTGTCGCACCACCAGCATGCTCCGGTCAGTAAATACTTGTCCTGACTGGTCAAATGGAAATCATCCATTACACTCGCAGCAATAGGGTATTGACTGTAATTGGCATATGACTGTTGCCAGAGTGGATTTCCATTCATATCCATCCTGTATAACCATGTATGAGAGGTGTCCTCATCATTGCGTTGTACCATCATTATGTACCCTCTATCATCCAATTGATGGATCTCTTTACCCCAATCAGTCAAATTATCAGTTTTCCAAATCTTGCACCATTCAAGATCTCCACACGCATCAAGCTTAACAACAGAAACATCATCAGACCACCAGTTTATTAGATGGCTACAAATAATTACACCTCCATCGCTTGTTGTCTCTATATAATGAGGCAAGCTGCCTTGCGTAGTATCAATTCCCAGAGTTATTTCATATAGTGGGTACCCGTTTATATCAGTCTTAATAAAGTAACCTTTTGTTTCAGGATAAAATTGCTTGATGCCAAGTACATAATATCCTTGGTCATAACTCTCATTAATATTTTGCAATGCTTCCGGCCTGTTTGGATTACCTATGATACGTTCCCAGGACTGGGAGTATGCAGAACTGAATAATAGCCAAAATAAAATAGTAAAATATGTTCTCATAATGATAAAAAAAGCTGAGTTGAATCTACATTCAACTCAGCAAGTTAGCAATTATTTATAAATAATGAATTTTGCCGGTAAACATTTTGCTAACGATTTACATTTCTAATAATATCATAATGACAAATAGTTGCTTATTATAATAGTTTCGCGGTAATATTACCTTTTTATGGTGCAGATGCTTCAGGGTTATTCTTAAAAATAAGATAACGCAGGAACACTCATGTTCCTGCGTTATCGGTATATATAGACGGCAATGTAAGTAGAGACGTGGCGCGCCGCGTCTCTACTTATATTGCCTGATTATACAATCAATTCAGAGATTGCATACATCCTCCTCACGAAAGGCAATTCATCATTCACCCTCACCGTATGCATTTCTCTTCCCTTAGGTGTTTCACAACACTTTAGGGTATTCAATTTCAAGATGTCAAAGAACTGAAACGCGTTCAGCGTTAAAACTTGTTCCGCGTTCTGCGTTCCCGATAGATCGGGACAGGTTCTGAGTTTCAAACACTGAACGTTGAACCCTTAATGCTGAACTTGTTTTGCAACTTCCGTGCAATTGTGCCAAAAAACTGAAATTGGCATTCATTGTCACCCTATGTCATGTTTTTTGGCAGAAAAGCGACTGACACGA